>JBAVUV010000138.1:0-4025 GCA_049696955.1 Candidatus Sulfotelmatobacter sp.
ATGTGGACCCCGTACGACTATAGGCAAATTGGACCAATCCCGCCGCATTGTCTTCGCATCATAACTTTTGCGCAATCCTTAGACTTGCGGAGGCACTGTACCAAAGCACGCATAACAGGGATTTAAATATCTTTTGATCGATGATCGACCTTCGGCTCCGCGCTTTGCTACAGCGCCCACCTTATAGACCGAAACCACGCTCAGCTCTATCGTGTAGTTAACCCTCTTATATCGGCCAGCAACGGCTTTGGGCGGGGTGTGTCATCATAATCTATGAGAATCGCGCAGGTAGCACCGCTTTTCGAAAGCGTTCCGCCCGTTCTGTATGGAGGTACCGAGCGTGTTGTGTCCTGGCTTACCGAGGAACTGGTGCGTTTGGGCCACGATGTCACGCTGTTCGCCAGCGGCGATTCTGTAACCAATGCCAGGCTCGTGCCTGTCTGCCCCAGGGCGCTGCGGCTCGATGCCCAGTGTCATGATCCGGTGGCACATCATGTGATCATGACCGAGCACGTGTTTCGAGAAGCTGCGAATTTCGACCTGATTCATTTCCATATCGACTATATTCACTTTCCTTTGAGCCGCCGGTCCGAGGTTCCATGCTTAACCACGCAGCACGGACGTTTAGATATTCCGGATCTCGTTCCTATCTTTCAGACCTTTCGAGAGATGCCATTAGTATCCATCTCAGACGCGCAGAGGACTCCCCTGCCATGGGCCAACTGGCAGGGTACAGTGCTCCACGGAATGCCTCGCCGATTGCTCAAGCGCAAGAACGGAGACGGAAATTATTTGGCCTTTCTCGGTCGAGCCTCGCCGGAGAAGGGGTTGGATGAGGCCATCGAGATTGCCTGCCGCGCCGGAATGCAGTTGAAAATTGCGGCGAAGGTGGACCATGCGGATACGGAGTATTTCGAGAATCAGATTAAGCCGCTGCTGAATAAGGGACGGATCGATTTCATCGGCGAGATTGGGCACGACGAGAAGAATGATTTTCTCGGAAACGCCGCCGCTTTGCTCTTTCCCATCCAGTGGCCCGAGCCTTTCGGAATTGTAATGATTGAAGCACTGGCCTGCGGAACGCCGGTCATCGCCTACCGTCGCGGATCGGTGCCTGAGGTTATCGAGGACGGAGTAACAGGTTTTATCGTCGACGACGTGGACGGCGCTGTAAGTGCGTTGGAGAACCTGGAACAAATCGATCGCCGGGCTTGCCGCAAATATTTCGAGCGACATTTTTCCGATGAACGAATGGCGGCCGAGTATTTGGCCATTTACAAAAAACTGGTTCAAAAAGAGCCAACTACAATCACTCTCGACGATGGAGTTATGAGTTGGACGGATCTGCTACCCAACACTACTACATAGCGACTTCACAGTCGCCAACTGACGATCGCGCGCGCGTTCTTAAATACGGCCGGACGTTCTTGGTCTTCGACCGTCTTGGAGACGTGCAAACTACCGGCATGGGTGAGCAGGGACTCTTCTTTGAAGACACCCGGCACCTGTCGGAGCTCGTCGTGCTTCTGTGGGGGACGCGCCCCTTGCTTCTCAGTTCAACTGTGGAGACAAGTAATTTTCTCTTCACTGGAGATCTGGCGAATCTGGACGTTTCGCGCAACAACGAAGTCGTGGTGCCGCGTGGAACCCTGCACGTAATGCGCTCCAGGTTTCTCTGGAGCAACACTTGCTTCGAGGAGATCGAATTTGTCAATCACGGCTTATCAGAACTAGTGGTTCCGTTCCGAACGACCTTCGAAGCCGATTTCGCGGATATTTTCGAAGTGCGCGGAATGCGTCGACCCCGCAAAGGCAGACGACTGCCGCCGGAAATGGGAGACAATTCCGTTCTGCTTTCCTATGAGGGGCTCGACCATACGATACGCCGGACCAGGATCCAGTGGGATGGTTCGCCTCAACATTCCACGGAGCGGGAATTGGATTATGAAGTCCGGCTGCGTCCCAAAGAAAGAGCCAGCTTTCGCTTGTCCATATCGTGCGACTCTAACGTAAAGGTGCAGGCCAACGGCTATTCGCGAGCCATGACCGCCGCGCGGGAAGAGCTGGATAGGGTAGGCGCATCTTTTCCGCGAATGTACAGTTCGAATTCGCGCTTCAATGATTGGATCAATCGTTCCGTCTCCGATGTGCAGATGATGGTGGTAGGAAATCCAGAGAAGGATTATCCCTACGCTGGCGTGCCATGGTTTGGGACCGTTTTCGGCAGGGACGGAATCATCACGGCTTTGCAGGCGCTTTGGTTGAATCCAGAAATAGCCAGAGGCGTTCTGGAGTGTCTGGCCTCGACTCAAGCCGATCACGTAGATGCCACGAGTGAGGCGGAGCCAGGAAAAATCCTGCACGAAATGCGCTGTGGAGAAATGGCAGCGCTTGGCGAAGTGCCGTTCGGCCGTTATTACGGAAGCGTGGATGCGACCCCACTTTTCATCATGCTCGCCCGCGCCTATTGCGAGCGAACCGCGGATTACAAGTTTATCCAGCGGCTGTGGCCGAACATCGAGCGCGCGCTGAACTGGATTGACGAATTCGGCGATATCGATGGCGACGGCTTTGTGGAATACAAACAGCGCTCCGCCAAAGGCCTGGTGCAACAGGGCTGGAAGGATTCCAACGACTCCATTTTCCACGCCGATGGCACGATTGCCAAAGCTCCGATCGCGCTCTGTGAAGTGCAAGGCTATGTCTATGCGGCTAAATTGGCTGCCGCTTATTTGTGCCGCTTTGCCGGCGGATCCCAGAAAGCGGCCGCACTCGAGATAGAAGCGGAAAATCTGCGGGCAAAATTCGAAGAACAATTCTGGTGTGAAGATCTTTCCACATATGCCCTGGCGCTCGACGGCCAGAAGCACCCTTGCCGGGTACGCACCTCGAACGCAGGACACTGTCTCTATACCGGCATCGCGTCCCCGGATCGCGGCGCGAGGGTTGCCGGGACTTTATTCCAGCCTGATTCCTTCGCCGGCTGGGGACTTCGCACTGTGGCTGCGAGCGAGGCTCGTTACAATCCTCTTTCTTATCACAACGGATCTGTCTGGCCGCACGACAACTCCCTCATCGCATCTGGTCTGGCAAAATACGGATACAAGGAACTTGCCGGGCGGATATTCATGGCTCTGCTTGATCTCAGCAGCATGGTCGATTTGCACCGCTTGCCCGAACTTTTCTGTGGCATCGATCGCCGCGCGGGAGAGGGTCCCACACTTTATCCCGTCGCCTGTTCGCCCCAGGCCTGGGCCGCCGCCGCTCCCTTTCTGATTCTACAAGCCTGTCTTGGCATCTCCATCGACGCAGAACGTAAGCGGATCGTCTTTGACGATCCCTATCTGCCTGAAGGAATTCCAAACCTTTCCATCAAGGATCTTCGTTGCGATGGTATCAGCGTCGATTTGTTTCTTGAACGAAGAGACAATTCTGTCCTCGTACATAAGGGCGAGACACAGAGCGCGATCGAAATTGTAACGATCGTCTCTTGACAGGCTGCTTCCGAAGGCACCTAAAAGCCGCTCCATGAGGCTGCCTTACGGCATCATTCGCCACATCCTACGGGCTTCTGTTGATTGCCCCGACTCGGTGCAAAAGCAATACTTGAAAGCTAGAGGAGAAACTTATGGAAAAAATCAGCATTCTAACCAGCCGTCTCGCGCTGGTCGCATCACTTACTTTGTTACCCGTCGCGATGATCGGTCAGACTAATTCGATGTCCGCGGGTTCATCAAACAGCAGCAGTGTCAGCGCCAGCGATAAGAAGTTTGTCCGCGAGGCAGCCCAGGGCGGAATGGCGGAAGTGGAACTGGGAAAGCTGGCAACTGAAAAAGCATCCAGTCCCGAGGTTAAGAAATTTGGCCAACGCATGGTGGACGACCATAGCAAAGCAAACGATCAGCTAAAGGAAGTTGCCAGTAGCCAAGGTATTACACTTCCCAGCGAGCTGAGCGCTAAAGACGAGATGACCGAGGAACGTTTATCGAAACTAAGCGGCGAACAATTCGACAAGGCTTACATGT
>JBAVUV010000139.1:0-3469 GCA_049696955.1 Candidatus Sulfotelmatobacter sp.
CCATTTTCATCGTTGCTCTGCTCGACTGCCGCCGTCAGAATACGTTCGATGCCGATGCCGTAACAGCCCATGATCGGCGTGACTTCTTTGCCGTTCTTGTCGAGTACGCGCGCGCCCATTTTCTGGGTATAACGGTCGCCGAGTTTGAAGATGTGCCCGATCTCTACCGCCGTATCGATGCGCAACGCGTGGTCACAATTCGGACACGTCTCACCCGCGGCAACCGCGCGCAAATCAGCGTACGCTGTGGGATGGAAATCCTTCCCCGGAGTGAGATTCTTGAGATGATAGTTCTCTTTGTTCGCGCCGCCGATCAGATTGCGCCGGCCCTCGAGCGCCTTGTCGACGAGAAGTATCGGAAGCTCTACATCTTTCTTCCAGCCCTTCGCCCACTCGATTCCGAGCGGACCCAAATATCCAGCGGGAGACTTGAATAGCGCTTTGATCTCGCTTTCTTCCATCGCCCGCGTTGCGACACCTACCGTCCCGTTGAGCTTGGCTTCGTTCAACTGATGATCGCCACGCATGAGCACGACAATCGCACGCGACTTTGCCTTCCCCGTCTTCTCGTCTTTTGTTTCCGCCATCAAAGCCAGCGTCTTGATCTTGTTCCTCGGTGATACGCCTAGATATTTGGCTACATCTTCGATCGTCTTCTGTCCGGGAGTGTGCACCTCGAGCGGCTTGCCATCGCCCTCCGCCTCAAGATCGTCCATGGGCCAGAGTTTCGACGTCGCTTTTTCCATGTTCGCCGCGTAGTTGCAACCATCGCAGCTGACGATTTGGTCTTCGCCCGCCGCCGTGCGTACCATGAACTCGTGCGACTCCTTACCGCCCATCGCTCCCGAATCGGCTTCAACGACCATGTATTTCAGTCCGCACCGGTCGAAGATGCGGCAGTAGGCGTCGTAATGCTTTTTGTAGGAAACGTCCAGGCCGGCGGCGTCGATATCGAACGAATAGGAGTCCTTCATCATGAACTGCCGCACTCGCAGGAGCCCGGACCTCGGCCGCGGCTCATCGCGAAACTTCGGTGCGATTTGATACCAGATCTGCGGCAACTGTTTGTAGCTGCGCAGTTCCTTGCGCGCAATGTCGGTCATCACTTCTTCTTCGGTCATACCGAGGGCGAGGTCGGCGCCCTTACGGTCTTTCAGTCGAAAGAGGGCGTCGCCCATCAAAGACCAACGCCCGCTGGCCTCCCAAAGTTCGCGCGGATGCAGCGCAGGCAAATAAAACTCCTGCCCGATCTTGTCCATCTCCTGACGCACGATGGCCATGATTTTGTTGAACGAACGAGTGCCAAGAAAAAGATATGAGTAGATTCCTGCCGCGAGCTGCCGAATGTAGCCCGCCCGCACGAGAAACTTGTGGCTGGCGACATCAGCGTCGGCAGGCGCTTCGCGCAGGGTGGGTATAAAGAGTTCTGACCAACGATGCATAAAGTTTGAGTACCGTATACCGAGCGGAAGACACCCGCTGATTCCTATGTTGAAGTCGTTATTGTAGCAGCGAGTTCTTTGACGGGCTGGCAGCCCCCGACTAGAATGATGACGTATCTATGGCCAAAGGTCGATACCGCTATAACATCATGCTGCGCCCCGAACCCGAGGGCGGCTATACCGCTCTGGTCCCCGCCCTGCCGGGCTGCGTCACTTACGGGCGCACTGTGGACGAAGCTCGAGAAATGGCCAAGGACGCCATCTCCGGTTATATCGCCAGTCTGCGCAAGCACAAAGACCCCATCCCAACCGACGACGACACGCTGGTTGCATCGCTGGACTTCGAGTACTCACGCTGATATCGCGACCGCTTTACACATTGGTATAGGGTTTTGTAGTCCTTTGCAGAAATTAGTTCATAGAGTTTTCCACTTATCCACTCGCCTACTGTTACTACTGGTTTTATAGGTTCTTGCATTTGATATAAGCGAAGTGATGACAAAACTACCCGCCCTCAAGCCCCGTCAGGTCATTCATTTTCTGGAGCAGAGCGGCTTCGTTCTCGATCACTCCTCGGGCAGCCACTTCGTTTTCTATCATCCCGCTACGCGACGCCGCGCGGTTGTACCGAACCACAATCGCGACCTGCCAAAGGGAACGCTTATGTCTCTGTTAAGGGAGGCAGGATTCACACGTGAGAATGTGGTCCATTTTTTATCGGGCCGTTGAAGAGGCTTGCGGCGTTCTTAGCCCGCCAGTTGCCGCAGAATCTCTTTCCCCAGCTTTTGCGTCTCGCCGAAAAACTTCTGATACTCGACAAACAGCCGGTTCAATTCCAGCGACTTGTCGGCGGTGAGTTTTTTTCGCAGCATCATGTCACGCACGTGCACAGGGTTCGGCAGGGCTGCGTCCTCGGTTAGTTCTTCCAGCGCGGTTTTGGGATCGTAGTGATACATGCAGGCTATTGTAGCGCCGCCGTCGCGGCCGCTGTCGGAAGCATTTCTAAGCCTGAGGAAGGAATCCCGGCTACTCTAACGTAGAACGCGCCAGCCGGCGGGACGCCGGCGCTACAGACGCGCCAGCTCGCGCTACACCAGCTCCGTGCTCCACAAATCGTGGAGGTGCACAATTCCCTCCAGCTTCCCGCCTTCGTCCACGACCATGAGGGAGGTGATCTTTTTTTCTTCCATGAGCGCTAGGGCGGTCGCGGCGAATTCCGCTGCCGCAATTGTCCGCGGATTTTTCGTCATGGCTTCGCCTGCGGTGAGATCGAGCACATCTTTTCCGCGCTTCTCGAGCAGACGCCTTAAGTCTCCGTCACTGATGATGCCTACCAGCTTCTCGTTCTCCACAACCGCGGTTACGCCCAGCTTCTTGCGCGACATTTCGTAGATTACATCCGGCATCGTGGTTCGCGGCGAAACGCACGGAAGCGCGTCGCCAGTGTGCATCAGTGACCGCACGCGCGCCAGTCGCTTGCCCAGTTTTCCTCCGGGATGCAGATTGGCAAAATCTTCCTCTTTGAATCCACGCTTCTGGCTGAGAGTAACTGCCAAAGCATCGCCCAATGCCAGCATCGTGGTTGTCGAGGCCGTAGGAGCCAGGCCCAGTGAGCAAGCTTCTTCGGCGATCGAGCAGTCCAGAGCTACTTCAGCAGCAGTTGCGAGTGTGGACCTGCGCGCAAGCGCGGGTGAATTGCTCGCGTCTCCTTCAACAAGTTTATCTCCCGTCATCGCGATCAGCGGAACTTTCAGCCGCTTGATCGTCGCCAGTAACGCGAGAATTTCTTCCGTCTCCCCGGAAGCCGAAAGCGCCAGCACGATATCTCCTCGCACCACCATTCCCAGGTCGCCGTGCAACGCCTCTACCGGATGTAAATACAAAGCAGGAGTACCTGTTGAACTGAAGGTGGCGGCAATCTTGCGCGCAATCAGTCCACTCTTGCCCATTCCGGTTACGACGACGCGCCCGGCGCAGCACGAAAGTAAGTCGACAGCCTGCTGAAACGCCGACGCCATCGGCCCCGC
>JBAVUV010000140.1:0-5117 GCA_049696955.1 Candidatus Sulfotelmatobacter sp.
TTGCGGATAGCGCCTCCGCCTCACCCATCAATCTTCGCCTCCCGCAGCTGCTTCACCGCGGTCTCAGAACTCACCGGCGAATAATAGACTTCCTTAAACGTATAAGACTTCGCCTTCGTGGCCAGCACCGGCATGATTTCAATATGCCAGTGATAGTCATCGTCGATCGTCTTCCAGTAACCGAGTGTTCTGGACGGATGCAAACTGTTCGGCGAAGTGTGCAGCACAAGATGAAACCCTTCCGTCAGCACTCGCACACGCTGCAGCGTGCGCCGCAAAAGAGCCGCAAGGTTCGTGCGCAGTCCCGGCTTCGACAAACCAGTCCGCTCAAATGACGCCTCGTGATTACGCGGCAGAATCCACGTCTCGTAGGGGACGCGCGGAGCGTAAGGTCCAATCGCCACGTAATCGCCGCGAGCTTCGATCACGCGCGCAGCCTGCCGCTCCTCCTGATTAAGGATGTCGCAGAATACGCACCGTTCTTTGCTCTGAAAATATTCCCGTCCCGCCCGCAATTCGTAAAGCACTCGCCGCGGCACAAACATGGTCGCTGTAATCTGCGATGTCGGATGGCTGAACTCCTGCCCGGCACTATTGCCGTAATCCTTGAACAAACTCACGTACTTGATCCGCGGATCGCGCTTGAGATCCAAGATACGCTCCGCTGCCAGGCGCAGAAACTGCCCAATCTCTTCGTCGCTGGCATTCCACAACTGGCGGTCGTGCCGGGGATTCTCCACCAGCACTTCATGCGCGCCCAAAGAACTCATGCGATCGTAAATCCCATCGCCGCGCCGCTCCGGTTCGCCTTCAATGTGATAAAGCGGCGCCGGGTGCACCATGGATCGCGCCGACCATCCTGTCGAACTCGGCACCGAAGAGATGACCTGGGTTGGTTGTGGAGAGTCGGGACAAAATCTGCATGCCGTTTCGGGATGCGGCACACTTACCGCCGTGTCGTCCCCCGTCATCACCCAGGAACGAGTAATCGGGTCTTTGCGCAGTTCCATGCACTAGGAAAACACTCAGGCAGAAGCCCCGTCAACATAGATTTCAAGAAACAAAAACTTCGTGTACCTTAGTGTTCTTCGTGGTTATGCCTTTGCTTCTTTAATACTTAGACTTCTCCAAATCGTTGAAAACATTTTGTTATAATCCGCGCCAGCCCAATCCCTCGATTTAAGCAATGACCGAACCCTCCACTCCGTTGATGCGCCAGTACGCCGCCGTCAAAAAAGAACATCCCACCGCGCTTCTGTTCTTTCGCCTGGGAGACTTCTACGAACTTTTTTTCGACGACGCCATCGTCGCTTCTAAAGAGCTGCAAATCACGCTGACTTCCCGCAACAAAGAAAAGGGCATTGCCGTCCCCATGTGCGGAGTGCCGCACCACGCCGCCGAAGGCTACATCGGCAAACTCATTCGCAAAGGCTTCAAAGTCGCCATCTGCGAGCAAATGGAAGATGCGAAGGTCGCCAGGAAACAGATTGGCGCGAAATTGGTACGACGAGAAGTCACTCGTGTCGTCACCCCCGGCACCGCCGCAGATTCGTCCCTCAACTCGGACGAAAACAATTTTCTCGCCGCTCTCGCCCAGGTTGAGGACCGCGTAGGTTTCGCGGCCCTTGATCTTTCCACCGGTGAATTTCGTGCCACCGAATTCTCCGGCGAGTCCGCGCTCCGCCGCGTGCAGGAAGAATTAGAACAACTGCGGCCCAAGGAATTGTTATATGGCTCCGCCGCCCCGCTATTCGATTCCGGCACTCGGCGCTCTCAATCTCCTCAGCCACGCGCGTCTGGTTCCACTTGCACCGAGACTCCGCTCGACGATTGGATCTTCGCCCCCGATCACGCCATTCCTCTCCTCGAAAATCATTTCGGAGTCTTATCCCTCGAAGGTTTTGGCCTCGCCGGTCGCCCCGCCGCAGCTGCAGCCGCCGGAGCGATTCTCTACTACGTCCGCTCCACCCAGCGCGGATCGCTCGATCACGTCGACCGCATCGGTTGGTACGAGCGCCAGAACTGTCTGGTGCTGGATGCCGTCACCGTTCGCAATCTCGAACTGATCGAGCCCCTATTCGCTGGAACAGACGTAGGCATCACGCTCCTTCGCTCGATCGACGCCGCCGTCACTCCCATGGGCAAGCGCCTTCTGCGCGCTTGGGTGCTTCGTCCCTCGCTCGATCTCGCGCAAATCAACGCGCGTTTAGACGCCGTCGAAGCTGGTGTAAAGGAAACAATCTCGCGCGAAGAGTTGCGCCGCGCCCTCGACGGTGTTTTGGATCTCGAACGCCTGCTAAGCCGCGTCACGCTCGAGACCGCAAATCCACGCGATGTTTTAGCTCTTGCCTCGTCACTCGCTAAGATTCCGGCAATCAAAGCCGCGGTGTCACGCCTGGCTGCAGAGAGGTTAAGAACCCTGCATGCGTTGCTTGACGAATTATCGAATCTCCGTGAGCGCATCCAAAAAACAATCGTCCCCGAACCACCGCTCTCGTTTTCCGACGGCGGCGTCATCGCCCCCGCACTGGACCACGACCTCGACGAACTCCGCGAACTCTCGCGCAACAGCAAGCAAGTCCTCGCCCAGATCGAACAGCGCGAGCGCACCCGCACCGGCATCGGCTCGCTCAAAGTAAAATTCAATTCCATCTTCGGCTACTACATCGAAGTTTCGAAATCCAATCTGCACTTGGTTCCGCAAGACTACGAACGCAAACAAACCTTAGTCGGAGCCGAGCGCTTCACCACCCCTGAACTAAAGGAATACGAAGCCAAAATTCTCGACGCTCAGGAAAAAATCGTCGAGATCGAGCGTCGCCTCTTCACCGAATTACGCACCGCCATCGCCGCCGAAGCCAAGCGAATTCGCCAAACTGCGCTGGCCCTGGCCGAAGTCGACGTCTTGTCATCCCTGGCACACGTCGCCGCCCTTCGCAATTACTGCCGCCCGAATTTCATTCTTCCCGCAGAAAACGCCGCAGGCGATCTCGAAATCCGCGAAGGCCGCCATCCCGTAATCGAACAGCAGGAAATGTCCGGAGGCACCGACCGCTTCGTCCCCAACGATCTTTACTTAAATTCGTCCACTCATACGATCCTACTGCTCACCGGACCGAACATGGGCGGCAAATCCACTTACCTGCGGCAAACCGCTCTGATCGTGATCCTCGCTCAGATGGGCTCGTTCGTTCCCGCCCGCTCCGCGCGCCTCAGCGTAGTTGACCGCGTCTTTACTCGCATCGGGGCCAGCGACAATCTCGCGCGCGGCCGCTCCACTTTCATGGTCGAGATGACGGAAACCGCGGCCATCTTGCACACCGCAACTGCCCGCTCCTTAATCTTGCTCGATGAAGTCGGTCGCGGCACGTCCACCTACGACGGTCTCGCCATCGCCTGGGCCGCCATCGAATATCTCCACGCTCGCGTGCGCGCCAAGACTCTCTTCGCCACTCACTATTTCGAATTGACGGAATTGGCCGAACAACTTTCAGGAGTGAAGAACTATCACGTCTCAGTAAAAGAAACCGGCGGCGGAATCGCATTCTTGCGGAAAGTCGAACCCGGCGCAGCGGATCGCAGCTACGGCATCGAGGTCGCGAAACTCGCAGGCCTGCCCAACGAAGTAATCACCCGCGCCCGCGAAGTGTTAACCGAGCACGAGTCAGCCGAGCGCGAACTCACCAGCCATCTCTCGCCCGGCGCTACGCCTCCTCCGACGCAGCTAACCATCTTCACCCCAATATCGCAACCCGTACTGGAAAAGTTGCGTGAAGTGGACTTAAATCACCTCACCCCGCTGGAGGCGCTGAATTTAATAGCGCAACTCAAAAAAGAAATTTGAGATAAAAGTGCGCGCGAACCAAATCTCGAAGCAAAACATCGGCCAACTCCTCATCATAGGCTTCGACGCCACGGAGATGACCCCGCGCCTCAGTTCCCTGCTCACTCGCCTCCAGCCCTCCGGCGTAATCCTCTTCGCGCGCAACATAAAAACGCCCGATCAAACGTGGCGCTTGCTCCGCGATTGCCAGAGGTGTGTCTCCACGCCGTTATTTACCTGCGTCGACCTCGAAGGTGGCCAGGTCGATCGTTTCCGGGACGCTCTCGGCCCCACGCCGTCCGCCGCCGAAGTCTTCGCCACCGGCGATCGCAAACTTTTCCGCAAGCATGGCCAACTCATAGGAGAAAACTGTCGCGCTCTCGGCTTCAACCTGGACTTTGCCCCCGTCCTCGATCTTGCCTTCGAAGCCTCGCGCAGCGTGATGAATTCCCGCGCTGTTTCCGCCAATCCGCGCGAGACCGTGACCTACGCCCGCGAATTTCTCGCCGGCCTGCGGTCCGCCAACGTGCTGGGATGCGGCAAGCATTTCCCCGGCCTCGGCGAAGGCACCCTCGATAGCCACCACAATCTCCCCGTAATCGAAAAGTCTCTAAGGAAACTTCTGGCGGAGGATTTACTTCCCTATCGTCTGCTCCGCGCCTCGTTAAAGTTGATCATGATTTCACACGCTGCCTATCCACGGGTCACGCACGATCGCACCCCAGCATCGCTATCGCGAACCTGGATCACCGACCTTCTGCGCAAACGTATCGGTTATCGCAACCTGATCGTATCCGACGATCTGGAAATGGGTGGAGTCTTATCGGCAGCTCCTATTGGCGAAGCCGCCGTCGAGCACATCCGTGCTGGCGGAGATCTTTGTCTGATCTGCCATCGCGAGGATTACATAACGCAGGCCTACGGCGCGCTCATCAGGGCTACAGAGCATGACTCAAAATTCTCCCGCCGCGTCGCCGACTCCGTGCGCCGTGTGCTCGCATTCAAAAACAAATCGGCGAAAGTTCTTCGCCTCTCAGCAACTCCTTCGCCCGCGACCGTCGATAAGCTTTCGCGCAACCTCTGGCAATTCGGCGAGCAGGTCCGGCTGGAAACCTTGGCGCGTCAGGAAGCCGCAAGCTCGAACTTCACTCGTCGCGAAATTCGAAGAAATAATTCCGGACCTCCGCGACCATGACAAAAAAGCCAATGATCGTAGCCGGAGTAATGAGTGGCACCTCCGCCGACGGCATTAACGTCGGCTTGGTGCGCATGAACGATTCGTCTCGACGTTCGC
>JBAVUV010000141.1:0-5512 GCA_049696955.1 Candidatus Sulfotelmatobacter sp.
CCCAAAAGCACTCGACGGCACGACTGAACGTCGCGCGCCCCTCCCGATCTCGAATTGGACTGCAGCGCTGAGGCGCTGCGCCACCCAAGAGCACTCGACAGTGCGACTGAAGTCGTGCCCTTCCCGATCTCGAATTGGACCGCAGCGCTGAAGCACTGCGCCACCCAAGAGCATTACTAGCCGCGCTGGGGGCAGAGGGCGCAGCGGACTGCGAGGTTTTTGCTGCGGCAGCGGCGGGGGTCGGATTTGCGGAGGCGGACGCTTCGGCAGCTATCGAGGAGGCACCAGGACTCGCGGTATTTTTCGTACATGGCGCGGGAGGGGCGGCGGGTGGTGGGATAGAAGCGAATGGCTTTGCGGCAGCCGACGGCCTGGATGGGGATGATGTACCAGAGATTTTCGGGGACGACGTAGGCGACGAAGAAATCGATTTCTTTGCTGGTGTAGACCTGGCCGTTGGCTCCGGTGGTTTTGACGCGGTAGCGAGTCTCGGCACAGCGGGTGGCGGATTTGACCTGGACGCGGAGAAATCCGCGGTCTAGTTCGACGACGGAGTCGTAGCGGTTGCTGTCTCCCCAGGGGATGAGGACGGTGAAGCCGAGATGGGTGGCGCGGGCGAGGAAGGCGGCTTCGGCGGCTTCTCCGCGACGCTTGCGGGTGGGAGTGGCGACGGCGTGGATGGTGATGGGCTTTTGGCAGTCGAGATTGGGGCGCGAGTTTTGCGTACGGACGACTATTGTGGCCGGCATAATACAAAAGGCGCAGCGGGGCTGCGCCTAGGAAACTCCTTTTGGTGAGGGTGGAAATGCGAAAGGCGCAGGCTCTTTGGCGCTGCGCCGTTTAGTTATTATTCTATATACATATTATATCACAAAGCTTATGGCAAATGGGACATTTTAGAATAAATATATCTGCAAGCGAATTAGCTAGTTACGAAAAAAGCTAGGGTAAAAAGGCTTGACAAGAATTTTGGGCGAATTACAGCCAGAGTCAAAGGCGACGGACAGGAGTGTCCGACCCACACTTGCAGCCTCCCTCAGGGGCTGAAGCCCACATTGAGGCCACCCTCATCGCAGCGCTGAAGCGCTGCGCCACCCAAAAGCACTCGACGGTGCGACTGAAGCCGTGCCCTTCCCGAGCATTTTTCTGACTGGCTGCTAGTTCAGAAGCGGGTTTCTCGCCGAGCTTGGTGCCCGGTTCGGAATGGTGGCATAGGGCGTGGGGTGGCTCTCGTGGTCGGAGTTGAAGATCAGAATCCCGAGAGGGTGAGGGACGTGAAATCCCACCTTTGGCAAAGGACGCCGAAGATGGGGCACCCTCGGTCGGTGGCGCTGGCTGGAACAGGTTCCTCAAAGTCAAAGGCGACGGACAAGAGTGTCCGTCCCACATGAGCATTGCATTTGGCTTCTGTCATGTCTGTGAAACCCCACTTCTCGCAGAAGATGCGAGAAGAGGGGCCATTTATGACGAGTGTGAAGGCTAGAGGAGTTAGTGGGACATCGCTCCGCCTTCGCAGGTTTTCGAAATGTGCTTGAAGGAAGTAACGTCGATCGTCGGCTCGGAGCTGCTTTTTCCCATGGTGCCGCCAGACGACGCGGAGGCTGGAGTTTCCGTACCGGTCACTTTCATCTCGTGGCCGACGTGGTCGCTCAACTTTGCGGTGTCTCCGGTCAATTGATAAGTCTTTCCATCTTTTGCGGTCAAAGTGTAGGTGCCGCCGACACTGCTTAGACAGCCTTTTACTGATTCCTGGGAGCCGCTCGAGCCCTGGCTCGGATAGCTTTGTGCGACCGCCCACGACAGGCTGAGCAGCAGCACTGCAAACAGCAGTAAATGTCGCATGAAGAACCTCCAGAATATTCGTATATGGCTTAAAGGTCGCTGGCGCGGAACATGCGCTCCGTCCAGCGTGTTTTGGTTATCGGGTGTACTGCACGAATTGTCGGCCTGGCGGCGTGGCGACGCAATACAGTCTTTGCCGGAGAGGGCTTCCACGGTTGCGCAGGCGGCTGTGACGGAATTTCTGAGCAGCTTCCCTCAGGGGCTGAAGCCCGCATTTTTTTGCGCTTAACGGCACGACTGAAGTCGTGCCCTTCCCGATCTCGAATTTAGTCGCAGCGCTGAAGCGCTGCGCAACCCGCATTTAGTTTCCGGGGCGCCAGGGTCCAGCGAATCCTTATGCGCCGAATCTTTACGGAGGGGGAAGGCGGAAGTCAAAAACAAGGTCAAAGGCGACGGACAGGAGTGTCCGTCCCACACAATGCAGGCGGGTGTGAGGCTCGGTCGCACACCGTGCCTGCATTGTGGAGCGGCTGAACCAGTCTGTCAGCGGCGCATGTCGACGGTTTCTCCTTTCTCGATGTATGCGACCAGCCATCCCATGACGCGCTTCCAGCCTTCGGAATGATCGGCGGCAGCGGCGGGGTAGCCGGAGAAGCCTTCCTGACGAATTTTGACCAGAGTGCCGGTGCCGGCGCGCTGCGGGCCGCTCGGGTGCAGTCCATGAACGCTTTGCGGCACGAGCTCCCAGCGGACGATGGTTTGAACCGCGCCCATCCAGCTGCAGATCCAGGTGTGTACGAGCAGGCGCGGGGGATCGATTTCGAGGTATTCGCCCTCGACGCGGAAGGTTTTGCCATCGACTCCGATGCCGTCGCTGGACCATTTGCCTCCGACGCGAAGGTCGGCTTTCCATTCTTTAATGCGGTACATGTTGCTTGCGCCCCACCACTGCGGCATTTGGTTCGGGTCAGTGATGGCCTGGAAGACGCGGGCCGGCGGCGCGGCGATGAAAATTTCACCGGTGACGACATCTTGATCGGGAGTGATTGCGACGGTTGCCATGAGGCTCTCCTATCTTTTTCTAAGGAATCTGTTTTTCAATAGTCTGTTTTTCAACAAAGCTTTTAATCTGCCGCACCAGCCCGGGCCAGCCTTGACTGTATCCCTGAGCGGCACCCGCCAGCGGAGCGAGATTGCTGTGTGTGACTTTCAAGCGCGTTCCCAGCTTGCTGGGGGCGAGGTCCCAGCGAACGATGGTGCGATGGGCGGGGTCGGGATGCCAGTTGGCAAACCATGAAAGCTCCAGCAAACGCGGGGGATCGAGTTGCAGAACCTCGCCGTGATGGTCGACGATTTTGCCTGCGCCCGAGCTTGCACGCTCGCGCGAGCTGAAGCGCCACTTGCCACCGGGGCGGACCTCCATTTCCCAGTGAGTGATTTCGAAAGCTTCGCCGCCGCCCCACTGCAGCGCCTGTTCGCGCTCGATTAAAGCCTGGAAGACCCGCGCAGGCGGAGCAGCGATTTCGATTTCGGTGATGACGGCATCCTGGTCAGGAGTAATGGATGATTTCGCGCTGGTCATGAGTGGCTCGATTCTGTTTGGGAAACCCCACTTCTCGCAAAGGATGCGAGAAATGGGGCACCCTCTTTGCTTTTAATTCACAGCCTTTATCTTTGTGCGACTTCGCTGCGGTGCAGGTCGAAGAATTCTTTCATCTCTTTACCGTTGCCGGCGTTGAAGGTCCAGTCTTCGGTGTGGTGGTTGGGGTCGATGATGGCGATGACGACGCGCTGCATGTGTCCGCCATCAGGACTGGTGAGATTGGTGCCGTCGAAGAAATCGAAGGTGAAAGTTTTGCCATCGGGCGAAGCGCTTGCGGCCATGCGGGGCTGGTTGCCGGAGCCGCAATAATGGGTCATCACCAGACGGTTCGGGCCGTCCATGTGGATCATGGAAATCATGTTCTCCGGGCCGTGGCCGTGGATTTCGCTCATCAGGGCGGATCCGGCGGCGGTGTCGCGGAAGGTGACTTCGAGGGGCATGCCCTTCTGATTCTTCCCTTCCCACGCGCCAGAGAGGGATTTGAGCTGGTCGAAGGATTTCTGAGCAGAGGTTTGGGCAAGAGCGGCGGTTGTGAAAAGCAACAGGAGCAGAGGAACAGCGACGCGAAGCGACTTGATTTCGGCGATTTTCATTTCAGCAGTTCTCATTTCAGCGATCTTCATTTCGGCGATCTCCTTTTGAGGTTTTGGTATCCGGTTTTGAGGCGTGGGACTGATTGGTTTCCTTGGCGTATTCGGCTTCGACAAAAGTCTTCAAGTTTGCGAGGTTCAGCTTCCAGAAGTTACGGTATTGGTCGATCCAGGAATCGACGGCACGCAGCGGCTCGGGATTCAGTTGATAGACCCGGTGACGGCCTTCGCGATGCTCGCGCACCAGATGCGCCCGGCGGAGAAGACGCAGGTGCTTGGAGATCGCCGGACGGGAGACGGGAAAAGCCTGGGCAATTTCGCCGGCTGGCTGGCTGCCGCGGCGCAGCAGATCGAGGACGGCGCGGCGGGTGGGGTCGGCTAAGGCCTGAAAAGTGGCTTCGGTGGAATATGTAACCGAACGGTTCCGCATAATGTGTAACCTTACGGTTACGCACTGTAGGTTGTCAAGGGAAAAATTTATTGTCGCGGGTGGGAAGCGTTTAACGCTACGGGACTCAAAGCAGCCAAATTATAAGCAAAGACTCTTCCCCCAAAAGGCCTAAAGCCCGCCTGCCAGCGGGCCTCATGCTTGATACGTAGAAGTTGGGGTTCTTGCATCGGGCATACTTCTACAGCGACATCTGAACGTCCTACGCACACCGAAAGTTCCGACGCCAAGCGGGGCTTTTACCTTTTTCCAGCCTGCCATACTGGTATTCGAACCCAGTTAATTCGGCTTGGTCTTCGGCGCTTCGTCAAGACGGTGCCACTTCAATTCTAGAAGTTGGTTGAGTTGCCGGACAAACTCTACGAATCGGCAGGGGTCTTGTTCTTTAGCGATTCGCTCACACAGAATGGCCATGCGTTCGCGCTCGTCTGGGGTCATGGCAGCCTGCCTCCCTCTGGCAAGATGCGGACGCCAAAAAGCGTAGCAGATCAATAGAGAATTGCAAGCCCAATTGTCGATTTTATACATTGGCTCTCCGAGGGAGTGTCCGGCCCACATCGGGTGTCCCACATTGTTCGTCCCACATAATTTCTTCAGATGAATTCAGACGAACTTCAGACGCTCTCCATTGCGCCGGAAACGCATCTCGGGCAGTATGGGCTGCGTTGGGGGCGTGCAGCGGTGAAACTTAGTGAACTGCAGCATGACTCAACAAAGTCATGAGCCGACGGCAGCGGGGGGCTGCCGTCGGCTCTGTTGACGTCTGCGAGCACCTTGCGGGCATAGATCATCGATACGCAGAGCATCGATAGTGGATATTCGTGGTTCCGTGGCTGCCGGGGCGCGAAGACGCGGAATCAAGATTCAGACTTGATTCGATCCTGGGACGGAGACTTCGGGCTTCCTCTGGGATTCTGTGGATCCAAGCCGGCAGCGCTCATGATGGCGCGGCCCATGTCTTCGGGGGAGAAGACGAATTCTTCAGCTGGCGCGGGGCTGTTGACATCATCCTCGGGGGTAGGGGTGACGAAGCGATAGCCGCGGCCGACGACGGTCTGAAGATAGCGCGGTTCATCGGCGTCGTCATCC
>JBAVUV010000142.1:0-1753 GCA_049696955.1 Candidatus Sulfotelmatobacter sp.
TAATATTCCCCAGCAGCTTCGCGCCGGAGCCGATGGAGATGTTATTGCCAAGCGTGGGATGCCGCTTGCCCTTTTCTTTGCCGGTTCCACCCAGCGTGACTCCCTGATACAGGGTGACGTCGTCGCCGACGATAGCGGTCTCGCCAATTACCGTGCCCATGCCGTGGTCGATGAAAAGGCGGCGGCCGATTTCCGCGCCGGGATGGATTTCAACTCCGGTGAACAGGCGCGCGAACTGCGAGACGAGTCTGGCCAGCAGGCGCATTCCATGCCGCCAAAGCCAGCGGCTTACATGGTGAGCCCACACCGCGTGCAGACCAGGGTAGCAGGTAAGAACTTCGAGATAGGAGCGCGCGGCCGGGTCCGACTCGAAAACGGACGCAATATCCTCGCGCACGGAGTGGAAGAAGCTGATCATCGGCAGTTCTCAGTTCCCGGTAAAGCCAATGAGAATGGGAACCGGGAAGGTTCTTTCATAAAAGTAGACTAGCGAAAGAGGACTGTGAGGGCAAGAAACTGAACGCCGTGCTCGCGGATCAGTCTGATTTCCCCGGGCACTAGACGATTGCCAGAACCGAATCGACGCGCCATTCATGCTGAAGTACGATTCGGGTCGGACCAGAGAGATTTACCGGCGTAGCATACCCCGGATTGGGCGACTTATGACCGGGAATCTCCACAGCCACAATCAGCGATCCCTCATGGACTCCGTAGCATGACAGATTGAGCCACGGGAAACCTGCTCGTAATATCTCTTCAAATCTGTCTTCGTAATCCGAGGGTTTGCGAAGTTCATCTTGCCGAACGCGAGACGTTCCATTGATTAGGCTAATTTCAATGAGTCGCACATCCCGCGATGGCGGCTTAAGTCCCTCACTTTCGAGCCAACGACAAAGCCTGTCGAGATGAATAGATAGAGCACTCATGAACAATCAGCGCTGTCTTTGACCCAGTACCGAAACTGGGAATGAGCTCCTAACTACCGGTCTGAAAGCCGCCGCTGTGAGCGATGGTGATGCGAAGGTATTTATAGGGATTGACGGGAGTGTCGTTGATGCGAACTTCGTAATGAAGGTGGGGTCCGGTAGAGCGTCCGCTGAGGCCAACATAGCCGATGGTATCGCCGCGGTGGACGTGCTGCCCAGGTGTGACAGCGAAGCCGGACAGGTGGCCATAGCGCGTCGTGATCCCGTGGCCGTGATCCATCATGATGAGTTTTCCGTATCCGCCCATGAAATCTGCAAAGGTGATTACGCCATCCGCCGGAGCGATGATCGGATGACCGTAGTTGCTGCCAATATCTACGCCGCTGTGAAACGCGCCTTCGCCGTTGAAGGGATCGATGCGTTCACCGAAGCTGGCGGTGACCTGACCATCAATAGGCCAGAGATTCGGAAGCGAATTGGCGCGGTACCAGTCAGCGGTGGTGGCGTTGCGCGTCATCCCCAGGCTAATGCCCACGCTGGCATCGCCCGTGAGGGCTGAAGTGCGGAGGGCGCCCAGTTGGTCGAGTGACGAAGTGACTTCGGCGTCATGAATTTCCTGTTGGGTGGCGGTAACCAGGGTCGGCTGCGATTTCAGGCCGTAGAGCGCCGATACTTCGCTGGCAATTGAACCCAAAGAAGCGACTTGCACGTCCCGCTCTTTAGCCACCTCTTCCAGGCGGGAATAACGATCCCTGAGCTGCTCTCTCTCGGTGCGCAATTGGTTGTAGCTGGAAACTTTCAGCAGCATTCGAGTGTAAGAACTGGCT
>JBAVUV010000143.1:0-1605 GCA_049696955.1 Candidatus Sulfotelmatobacter sp.
TCCGGGGAGAGGTCCAGCCGATAATGCACGCCCGCGCGAGGGTTGGTGATTTCCCGCAGCAGTTTGCCGGTTCGCGCGTCCCACACCTTGATCGTGTCGAGAGCGTACCCACTACGATCATCATTGATCGATCCCGTCAGCAAGGTGTCGTTTGGTCCGAACAGCACAGGACCCGCCAGGTACTTCGTATTCGCTCCCGTTAGCTTGTCGCCGGATTTGACGTCCATCACGCGCACGTTCTCGACGCCAGCGGGAACAAACGCTTCGGGACTGGAGGATCGCCCAACCGGAAGCGAACTCACAGCGACGCGGTTTCCGTCGGGGGAAAGAGCGACCCCCATTACATACCGAACTCCGGCATGGAGTCGCCACTCTTGGATTATCTGCTTCGTCCCGAGATCATAAACTCGTACGAAACCGCCGTTGGCCCCGCCGGTGCTCGAAATTGCCAAAGCGGCCCGCGATCCATCCGCTGATATCGAGATTCCTTCGATTCCCCAGCCATCGTCCGGAAACTTTTCCTTGGGTTCTTGGTAGCTGATACGATTCAATTCCGCATAGGTTCGCGCATCGAAAACACGAAAACCTGTCTCATCGAATGTAATAAGACGGCTGCCGTTCTCGGTGTATTCAATGCTTCTTGGCTGAATTGGCCAAGAATCTCCCTGATCAGTCGAAGTGTATTCCCACTTCATTTTTTCTTCGACCTTCCCTGTCTCATAATTCCACAGCGCCAAGTGCGATGTGTATATTACGTGCCACGGTTTCTCAGAAAGCATATGATCTGTCAGGTACACCAAGGCAACACTGTGTCCGTCTGGGGCGAATGTGCAAGCGCGAACGCTTTCCACGTTCAGCCGATAAGTTTTCCAACCAGATGCTTGTTTTGCGTTTACAGGTACCATACTCAGTAACAAGGATGCCACGAGAATCCGCGCCCTAAAAGTGAAGTTTGTTCTTTGCATAACTCTCTTCCTCGATCACCTGACTCATTGCGGATCAAGCCCTGGGTCGTTCGGGTGAAACACCGCCCCTCGAAACCCATCCACAAAGACGTGAGTACCGATTCCGAGCAAATCACGGTTTGGATTCCCTCGGTCGATATGGGACTGGAATTGTATGTTTCTTGTGTCGCCAGAGCCGTTAGACTGGAAGAACTCAACGTGCAGTGAAAATGACTTGCCGTCGATCTTGATGTCGATCCTTGATCCGGGACCGAACGCTCCCTTGTTCTGGTCGAGCGTTTTTTGGACTTGGGCGAGCTGATCCTTACCGGCTGTTCCGCTTACGGAGATGTTTTCATGGCCGTTATGCGCTCCCAAGTCTTTATAGTTCTTGTCGCTTAGCGACAGTTGGGGAAACTCTTTCTTGACTTGATTGAACACCACTTGACCGGCGGTCTGCGACTGAGCCTGCTGGCTCTGATTTTGCGCCTGAGCCTGCGCTGCGGTGGAACTCTGCGCCGATTGTTGTTGTTGCTGTTGGCCGCAGACGGTGGTACCGGAATCGGCGCAGGGGCCTCGCCTCGGATCGTCTGGCGACGGGTTAACATGGCCATCGAGGTCGGCGAAGGTTTCGGGGTTGTCGTTGACCATAGCGTAGAGG
>JBAVUV010000144.1:0-3973 GCA_049696955.1 Candidatus Sulfotelmatobacter sp.
GCCGAGCATCTCGTAGATCGACTTTGATGCCGCGAGCGATTTTACCGCAATCCCGATATGATCAATTTTCGCCATCAACTTTTGCCATCAAGGCTTTGCTACGTTCGCAGTGATCTCCTCAACCAGCGTATAGGGATCTCGCTTGTGCTCGGCTACCTCCGCAGCAAAACGGGCTAAACCACCATCGGCCATTTGCTCGCGAGCTTTTTCGAGCAGCGCATCGCGCAGCATCTCGATCAGCCGTTGCTGCCAGTTCTCGACGCTTTTGTTCAGCGCCAGATTTTCATTTTGCAGATAGGTTTCATAATTTGAAATTGCTTTCGCGAGTTCTGCAATGCCAGCTCCCTGGCTGGCGACGGTCTTTACGATCGGCGGCGTCCAGCCATCGTGGCGCATTGCGAGCGACTGCAGCGCCCGTATTTCCCGCTCCACATGGTCCGCGCCGTCGCGATCGCTCTTGTTGATCACGAAGATGTCGGCAATTTCCATGATGCCGGCCTTGATCGTCTGCACATCGTCGCCCATGCCAGGGACGAGGATCACGATCGTGACATCAGCGAGGCGCACGATATCCACTTCATCCTGGCCCACCCCAACGGTCTCGATCATGACGAGGTCGCGCCCGGCAGCGTCCAGAACCGTGGCAACGTCGGCCGTGGTGCG
Organism: Candidatus Sulfotelmatobacter sp.; assembly: GCA_049696955.1. Lineage (GTDB taxonomy): Bacteria > Acidobacteriota > Terriglobia > Terriglobales > Acidobacteriaceae > Sulfotelmatobacter. The sequence goes on from JBAVUV010000144.1 coordinate 664, forward strand.
CGCCAGTCCACCGAGTGAGCCGCGTGTGGCCATGCTGCGAATATAAATCCCCGGATCAGAAAAATGATCCTGCATGCGGATGCGGTCGCCGAGAATGGCTCCGCCGGTGTAAGGACTGGTCGGATCGACGGCGATAATGCCGACGGTTCGCTTGTCTTTGCGATAGAACCGAGCAAGTTGATCGACCAGCGTGCTCTTCCCTGCCCCTGGCGGCCCCGTCAGCCCGAGCACACGCGCCTTGCCGCTGTGTGGGAATAATCCTTTCAGTAGCTCGGACCATCCCGGCGCATGGTTCTCGACGGTGGAAATAGCGCGCGAGAGCGCGCGGACGTCGCCGGAGCGGACTTGCTCGACCCAGAGTTTGGTCTCTTGATGCAAACAGCTCAGTGTAAAGCACCGTGAGAGAAACTGAAACTGTGCAACAGGTCAGCGGTCTTACTCTGTTCAGATTCGACGCTGTTCTCCCTTCGCCAGCGGATGTTTTTGACCTCAGCCGCCGAACCGCTTACGATAAGTGAGAGGAACTATGGCCAACATGGATGCGATTCCGCTGAAGCCGGAGCGTAAGGCGCAATTGGAAGAGTACGCCAGACGGCGAGGCCAGGAACCTGCGGCGGCTCTCGACGAAGCTCTGGCCGCATATCTTGAATGGGAGCGTCAGGACTTCGCTGACGCGGCGGAGGGTATCGGACGCGGTTACCAGGATCTGAGAGCTGGGCGTACAAGACCAGCCACCGAGTTTCTCGCCGACCTTCATCGCAAGAATGACCTTCCGCGTTGAAACAACGGCGGCGGCTGAGCAGGATGCGAACGCAATTCTTGACTGGTTGCTGTCCGAACATGCCGGAGAAACCGGCATACGCTGGTTTGTAGCCCTTGAGGACGCTATCGCGTCGCTTGCCGAACTCCCGGCACGTTGTCCGCTAGCTCCGGAGAGCGCGGTATTCCCATTCGAGGTTCGCCATCTGCTCTATGGCCGAAAGCCGCACGTGTATCGGATTCTCTTCACGATTGAGGACCAAACCGTGTACGTTCTGCATATCCGCCACGGCCGCCGTCAGCCAGTGAAGCACTAACCAACTTCTAATCCTTCAGCAACTGCCGGGCGATCACCAGCCGCTGAATCTCGCTGGTGCCTTCGCCGATGGTGCAGAGCTTCACGTCACGGTAATACTTTTCGGCGGGATAGTCTTTGATGAAGCCGTAGCCACCGTGAATCTGCACGCCTTCGTTGGCGCATCTTACGGCGACTTCGCTGGCGTAGAGTTTCGCCATGGAGGATTCGAGCGTAGTCTTCATTCCCGCATCCTTCATGGACGCCGCGCGCATGGTGAGCAGGCGAGCCGCATCAATCTCGGTGGCCATGTCGGCCAGCTTCCACTGAATCGCCTGAAACTCACCGATCGCCTTGCCGAACTGACGGCGCTCCTTGGCGTATTTCAGCGCAGCCTCGTAAGCACCCTGGGCCATGCCCAGCGACAAAGCGGCAATCGAGATGCGGCCGCCATCGAGCACGCGCATCGCGTCGATGAAGCCGTCACCTTCTTTGCCCAACAGATTCTCAGACGGAATTACGCAATCTTCGAAAATCAACTCCGCCGTGTCACTGGCCCGCAGCCCCAGCTTGTTCTCTTTCTTTCCCGGACGGAAACCCTTTGTATCTTTGTCGACAATGAAGGCCGAAAGCCCGTGGGTGTTGGCCGCCCGGTCGGTCACGGCGATCACGACAATGGCATCCGCATAATGGCCGTTTGTACAAAATGTCTTCGTGCCGTTGAGAACCCAACTGTTGCCGCGGCGCTTCGCGGTCATGCGCGCGCTGCCCGCATCGGAGCCTGACGAAGGTTCGGTCAGCCCCCAGGCACCAATGAATTCGCCCGTAGCCAGCTTGCTGACATACTTCTTCTTTTGCGCTTCGCTTCCGGCGAGAAAAATGTGATTGGAACAGAGCGATGTGTGCGCGGCAACGATGATGCCTATCGATCCATCGACGCGCGACAGCTCTTCGATAGCGGTGACATATTCCACGTAGCCCATGCCCGCGCCACCGTACTCGGTGGGAAAAACCGTTCCCAACAATCCGAGCTTGCCCAGCTCTTTCACGATGGCCAGCGGGAACTCGGAGGCCTCGTCCCATTTCATGACGTTGGGGGCGATCTCACGCTCGGCAAACTCGCGGACGCTTTTCTTTAACTGCTCTTGCTCGTCAGTCAGTTGAAAATCCAAAATTCCTCCACTGCCGGAGTCCGTTATCGATTACACCATAGCTGAAGAGCGCCGAAAAGTTACCGGGGGCACGGGAGAGCGAGAGGGCGGCGGACCGCATTAACGTTGAGGATTTCAGAGGTGGAAGCTTATGGCCCAACCGACCGTATGGTTTGGCCGTGAACAGGTTTCGCAGAATATGAGGCTGCCATCAGCGCACGACTTCTTCGGGAAGAATGAAGCGTTCAAAGACCTCATTCGAAAGCAATCGGCCACGCGAGGTTAGCCAGACGAGATCTTCTCGTTGCTCCATGAGGCGATCTTCCACTAATTCTGCAACGATAGCCCGAGCATTGTCGGCGGCGGCCGCGCCGAATTTTGCTGCGACTTCGAGCAGGCTCACTCCGCGATTCAGACGGAGTCCGAGGAAAAAGCTTTCTTCGAAAGCGGCCTGATGAGAGACGACGGTCAGCCGTGGAGCCGCGCCACCCACATAGGTATCCAGAGAATCAGCGCGCGCGAATCGCACGGCATCGGCCTCTGGCGCAGTGGAGAGTAGCATCGAATGCGCGTCCACTCCGAAGCCGAGATAGGGCTGCCGCGTCCAATATTTCAAGTTGTGCACGGACTCGAACCCTTCGCGGGCAAAGTTGGAAATCTCGTACTGCTTAATCCCGGATGATCGAAGTCGGTCACACGCAGCCAGGTAAAAATCTGCAATCGCTTCTTCGTTGGGCACAAAGTGCGCGTGATAACGAGCCCCGCCGGCCAGCAATTCGTGACCTAGCCGCGAATCCTCGTCCACTTCGAGCATATATATGCTCGCGTGCGGCGCACCGGTTGCGATGGCTTCTGACAGAGAGAAATCCCAGCTCTCCGCGGTCTGGTGCGGCAAGCCCGCGATGAGATCGATGTTTATTTTCGAAATTCCCGCAGCCCGCAGGCGAGCGATATCTTCAAGCACAGTGGTGCGTTTGTGCAGCCGGCCGACGGCCGCGGCTTCCTGATCTACAAACGATTGCACTCCGAGGCTTACGCGGCTCACGCCGCAGCGCAGAAGAGTTTCGACCATGGCATGGGTGAGGGTGCCGGGAGCGCACTCGAC
>JBAVUV010000145.1:0-2133 GCA_049696955.1 Candidatus Sulfotelmatobacter sp.
GCTCAGCGCCGTCTCTACCGGTTGAAACCTGAGCCCTTTGAGGAGCTGGATGCCTGGCTGGCCCGGTTCCGCCGGTTCTGGTCCGTCCACGTAGATGCTCTCGAACGCCACCTCGACCGCATGAATCTGTCAAAACCAACAAAAAGGAAAACAAACAAGGAGAAGACGACGCGGCCCAAACCGCGAACGTAACAAAGGAGAAGCAAAATGAAAATCAAATTGACCAGCCTGTACGTGGACGATCAGAACAACGCCCTGCGCTTTTATACGGAGACGTTGGGTTTTGCCAAGAAGAGCGATTTCAGTAATGGCCCATATCGCTGGTTAACCGTGGCCTCGCCGGAGGAGACGGACGGCACCGAGTTACAACTCGCGCTCAACAATAACCCTGCAGCCAAAGCGTATCAGCAGGCGATGTTTCAACAGCACCAGCCCGCGGCCAATTTTCTTACCGACGACGTGAAGGCCGACTACGAGAGGATCAAGTCCCGCGGCGCCGACTTTACGATGCCGCCCACCGACGTGACCGGCTCAACCATTGCGATGCTGAACGACACTTGCGGCAACCTCATTCAGCTCACCCAGTTGAAGCGTTGGTCATCCTGAGGAAAATATGAGTGATCGCCGCCAGTACGCGCCAGGTCCCGCCAACCTGGCGCGGGTACAAAAAGACCGGGCACAAAACGGGGAAGAGAAGTGGACGCTCGTTCTCGTCCGCGAACTGCGCCACTCGCCGGAAAAAGTCTGGCAGGCGCTTACCGACCCGGCGCATCTGCGAGAGTGGGCTCCGTTTGAAGCCGATGGGAGCCTGGGTACGGTTGGAAACACGGTGAAGCTCACCACGGTGGCCGCGCCCACGCCGCGCGTAACCGAAACCACAGTGACGCGAGCCGACGCTCCCAGGGCGCTTGAGTACAAATGGGGTGACTTCGATATGCGCTGGGAACTCGAAGCCTTGGGTGGCGGCACGCGCCTGACGCTGTGGACCAACATCGGTCACCGCTTCATCGCAATGGGCGCTGCCGGGTGGCACATTTGTTTCGATGTTCTGGATCGTCTGCTCAGCGGAACTCCCATCGGCCGCATCGTGGGTGGCGAGGCGATGAAATTCGGCTGGCAGCGACTGAACGCCGAGTATGCCAAGCAGTTTGGAATTGAAACGCCCAACTGGCCGACTAATGCGCCTCAAAAGTCGTGAATTATTCGGAACGCATCAGGATCTTTTCGGAAGCGGCGAGTTGTGAGACGATCTCCGTTTGAAGTATCAGAAACGCAGGTCTGGAGAATTTATGGCAAGGGACATCATTCGAACGCCCAACGCCCCGTCTCCGCCGCCAACATACAGTCAGGCGGTACGGGCAGCGGGTCTTGTGTTCGTCTCAGGCACGGGGCCGCACGACCCGGTGACCGGGAAGATCGTTGGAGATACGATCCAGGAGCAGACCAGACAATGCCTGGAGAATGTCTCTGCCATCCTCAAGGCCGCAGGCTCTTCTCTCGAACGGGTCGTGAGTGCCACTGTCATCCTTCTTGAGGAAACAGACTTCGCCGGAATGAATGAAGAGTGGATTAAGTGGTTTCCGGTGAATCCTCCAGCGCGGCAAGGCGCAAAGTTACCTGTCCGAATCCCCGGCATGAGAGTGTCTATCGCGGCCATTGCCGAGGCCTAAGGGGGCCCTGGCTGACACGTGCTGCCGTTTCCACGACCGAGGCTGCATCCCCTGGGCCGGCGCGCTTGCTGGAACAAATATGCCTACGTATAGTCCCTGCATGCGCTTGATCTTGCTGCTGCTTTGCGTAATTATTCTGGCGTTCTTCGGGGTGGTATACGCCGGCTGTCGATCCTGGCGGAAGATAAGTGTTAGCAAACGGATTGCGGGTGTGTTGTTGCTGTCACCACACTTTCTGTTTATCGTCTGTCTTGTGCTGTCGCTGCTATGTGGCCATCCTCCGCAAGGATCGCAGTGCTTCAACACACAGTTTGTATGCGGCGTTCTAATCGTATTCATTCTGCCGCTTCCAGCGTTGGCAGGCACAATAACGGCGCTGGTAATGTTTAAACGCGCTCGCATGCCTTTGTGAGTCTGATCCCGGGCCACCCGGTTCGTTCCTTGCCAAGCTTGCAGGTTAGGC
>JBAVUV010000146.1:0-2992 GCA_049696955.1 Candidatus Sulfotelmatobacter sp.
GAACCTGATCAAACTAACCACGATCCGTTTACAATTCTGACTTATGTTCTATCGCTCCGACAATCGCACCCCCGACCAGATGCGTCCGGTTTCGCTCATCCCCGATTTCATCACCACCGCCGAAGGCTCGGTGCTCATCGAAGTCGGCAACACTCGCGTCATCTGCACTGCATCCATCGAAGAAACCGTACCACCCTTCATGCGCAACACCGGCAAGGGATGGATTTCGAGCGAGTACGCCATGATTCCCCGCGCCACTCTCACCCGTACCTCGCGCGAAGTCGCCAAAGGCCGCCCCAGTGGCCGCACTCACGAGATCCAGCGCCTCATCGGACGCTCGCTCCGGGCTGTGACCGATCTCGCCCGCCTCGGCGAACGCACTATCTGGATCGACTGCGACGTCATCCAGGCCGACGGCGGCACGCGTACCGCTTCCATTACCGGAGCCTTCGTTGCCCTCGGCCTCGCGCTGGAGAAATTGGTGGAAGCCGGGACCTTGACCTCAGTCCCGCTAAAGGATTTCGTCGCCGCCGTCAGCGTGGGAATTGTAGATGGAGAAATTCTGCTCGACCTATGTTACGAAGAAGACTCACGAGCCGACGTCGACATGAATTTCGTGATGACCGCCGGATACAAAATGGTCGAAGTGCAAGCCACTGCAGAACGCCAAGCCTTCGACGAGGCTCAGTTCGCGAAGATGATGGCCTACGCCCGACAAGGTGTGCAATCCTTAATCGCCAAACAGCAAGCAGTACTAAGCAGTCTGACGTTACGGCAGTAAATCGGAGTCCTAACCCTATCCTGTCATGCTGAGCGAAGGAGTGAAGGCATCCCTACGCAGTCACCGGCTCTAAGTGTTCGGCTCCGTCGGCGAACCTTCTGTGCCCTCGTGACCGATTTCTTTTCTCTGCACTTTTCTGCTCACACCCCGCGACTCCTCTTCAACCTCAGGTTTCCTCTTTCCAAGCGATACCCCAATAGCCTCTTCCACCGCCTGCAACTCATTCTTCTTGCCCAATCGTCGAGATCGTTTGCTCATGCTTCTATCTTAAAACTAATTCGTCATTCCCACTCAATCGTCCCCGGAGGCTTTGACGTAATGTCATACACCACGCGATTGACGCCCTTCACCTCATTCACGATGCGCGTGGAAATATTTTTGAGTACCTCGTGCGGCAGCGCAACCCAATCCGCCGTCATCCCATCTTCGGAGCTGACTGCGCGCACTGCGCAGGTGTACGCATAGGTCCGCATGTCGCCCATCACGCCCACCGACATCACGGGCAGCAGCACCGCGAACGACTGCCATATTTTCGTGTAAAGTCCCGCGCTCTTGATCTCGCTGACAACGATATCGTCGCACTCCCGCAGCAATGCCAGCCGCTCAGGCGTAACTTCCCCGAGGACGCGCACCGCCAGCCCCGGCCCCGGGAACGGCTGCCTCTGCAAAATTTCCTCCGGCATCCCCAGGTCACGGCCAATCTTTCGGACTTCATCCTTGAACAAATCTTTGAGCGGCTCGATTAATTTCAACCTCATTTTTTCCGGCAGGCCGCCGACGTTGTGATGCGACTTGATCACCTGCGACGGCCCCCGAACCGAACGCGATTCAATCACATCCGGATAAAGCGTCCCTTGTACCAGATAGTCGACGCTCCCATCTTCTTTTTCGATACGATGCGCTTCATCGTCAAACACGGCGATAAATTCATTGCCGATGATCTTGCGTTTCTTCTCCGGATCGCTGACGCCTTTAAGCTTGTCCAGAAAACGATCGGTTGCATCGACGGCGTCCAGCCGCAGTCCAAGTTTGTCACGCAGCGTCTGCTGCACTTTCTCGAACTCGTTTTTGCGCAGTACCCCGTTGTTGACGAAGATGCACGTCAGACGCGATTTGCCGCCGGCATCGCGCAGGGCACGATCCACGAGGACGGCAGCGACCGAAGAATCCACTCCGCCGGAAAGCGCACAGATAGCTCGTCCCTTTCCAACTTGTTGCCGTACCTGTTCGATGGTCGAATCGATAAAATGCTGCGGCGTCCACAAGGGCTTCGCTCCGCAGATCCGAAACACAAAGTTGCGCAGGATTTCGGTACCGTTGCGCGTGTGATGAACTTCGGGATGGAATTGAACCGCAAACCACTTCTTCGTGACATTCTGAATTCCCGCAACTGCGTGAGCTGTTTTGGCCGTCAGTTCAAATCCCGGAGGGAGTTCCAGCGCTTCATCGCCATGCGACATCCAAACCGGCTGCCGTTTGTCCAACCCCTGAAACAACACTGACTCGGCGACGATATCGATTTCGGCATGGCCGTATTCCCGCTTGTCCGCTGGCCGCACTTTGCCGCCCAGAGTGTGCACCATGAATTGCAGCCCGTAGCAGATGCCAAGCACCGGAAGGCCCAATTCAAATACGCGCGCGTCTGCCGGCGGCGCATCTTTGTCGTAGACGGACCACGGCGCTCCCGAGAGCACGATGCCAACCGGGGCATAGCTGTTTACTTCATCGAGCGATGCAGTGCAGGGCAGCACGACGGAGAAAACATTCTGTTCGCGGATGCGGCGCGCGATGAGCTGTGTATACTGCGCGCCAAAATCGAGGATGACGATAGATGGGTTAAGGACGGATGGGTTAAGGATGGATTGGGTTTCCACGGATGAGTTTCTCAAATCGGATGGCTTGTGTAAAGCGGCGGTCGTAGAAGACTCCGCTATGTCTCCGCGGCCAGATTTGGAAGATCGCTGAGGATCGGCTCACTGCGGTCGATTGAGGTTTCGACCTGCGCGTTATTTCTCCGAAGCGCTTCGGGCGGAAGCGGCGAGGTTGCCGTTATTGTAGCTGGCATTTCCGCAATGTATATGTAACCCGCGAGGCACGTCATGTAGAGCCAATCCGCGATGGCGAAATAAGCGAGGGTTACCAGAATGATGCCGGCGATCACAAGACGCGCCGGCATCACTTGGGCCAAAGCGATAGGAAACGCAACTACGC
>JBAVUV010000147.1:0-8239 GCA_049696955.1 Candidatus Sulfotelmatobacter sp.
AGCGGTGCTGCGGATCCGTTATCTGAATCTCGGCGAGCAGAGTCCGGGTTTGTTGGCTGAGAGAGTCGCTGCTGCGAACCACTTTGCCCTTGAACGTTTGCCCCGGCAACTCAGAAAAGGTCAGGTCCACTGGCTGGCCGGTTTGCACGAAAAGCGCATCCTGCTCCGGCACGGAGACAAATACTTCCAGGCTTCCGAGGTCCACAACATCGAATAATTCGCCGCCCTGCGCGCCGGTGATCGCGTGGATGCGATGAGCGCGTTCGATTGTGGCCGCGCCGGCTTCTGAGAGTCCGATATAGCGTACTTTGCCTTCACGAACAAGAACGGAGAGCGCACCAACGGTCTCCTCAATGGGAGTCTTGGGATCGACGCGGTGTTGATAGTAAAGGTCGATCGTTTCGACGCCAAGACGCTGTAGGCTACCTTCGATAGCTTTCCTGATATAAGCTGGGCTGCCATCTACGACTATCTGAGCCGGTTCGGAGGGATTCGGGACGAAGCCGAATTTGGTGCAGAGGAAAACCTGGTCTCATCTCCCCGCGATTGCCCGTCCAATGAGTACTTCGTTGGTGTGGGGCCCGTAAAAGTCGGAAGTGTCAAAAAATGTAATCCCAAGGTCCATTGCTCGATGGATGCTTGCAATCGATTCCGAGTCGTCGCGGCCGGAGTAGAAAGCGCTCATTCCCATACAGCCAAGTCCGATTGATGAAACGGTGGGTCCATTCTTGCCAAGTGTGCGTGTATTCATGTGGAAGTTCTTCCTTTGCTCTGAACCAATGCCCAGCATTTGCTGCGCTGTTGAAGCGTAAGTTTGGGAAACTCTAAGCGAGTCTGTGAGGTCTACCCGTGCCCGTCACGTCGTTAGAGGCCTGTTCTTCCCGCTGGCGGGAACGAGAAACTAGTTTAATTCGAGCAATTCCGTCTACAAGATGTAGATCACGGCCATTCGCAGTGCGAATGGCCGGGGTGACCGCTCAATTAATTTCTACGACGACCTTGCCAAATGGACCGCGATCGAGGTGATCAAGGGCATCGGGCAATGCGTCAAAAGGGTATCTGGCATCGATGACCGGTGGAATTCGATGTTTTTCGGCGAATGCCAGCGATTCTTCCATATCGTCTCGCGAGCCATGGCTCACGCCCTGAAGTCGCAGATTCTTGACCATCACGTTCAAAATCGAAATCGTCGTAGCAGGACGATCCATGATTCCGATTAGGGCAATATGTCCTCTCCACGCCGCCGCCTCGATGGACCGGGGTACAGCGTCTCCTCCGATGACATCAAGGATATGGTCGGCGCCCCGTCCGTCGGTGAGGCGAAGTACGGCCTCATCCCATACCGGGTTCACACTCGCATCGATAACCTCTGCGGCGCCCAATTGTTTCAGGCGCGCAACCTTGCCTGGGCTTGTGGGAGTCACCAGCACACGAGTACCATGCGCCACCGCCAGTTGCAGGGCGAATAGTGAGACACCGCCACTGCCCTGAAGCAGAACTGTCTCGCCCGGCTTCAGGTTGCCGTGCGTGAATAACGCAACCCATGCAGTAACCAAAGCTACCGGCAGCGTTGACGCTTCTGCCGGCGTCAGATAATCAGGGTAAGCGAGCGCGCCTTGTTCAGAGAGCAATACATATTCGGCGAGCACGCCCGGAAGTGGACCACCAAGGTTTTCGCGTATCTCCTCGCGCGAATGCGCTCCACGGAGCCACTTCGGCCGGAAGTGAGAAATCACCTGGTCGCCCGCCTTAAAGCGAGAGACTCCAGAACCGACTGCGACAACTTCGCCCGCCAAGTCCGATCCAGGCACCAGAGGGTACGAAATGGGAAGCGGATATTTGTCTTCAATAACAAGCTTGTCGCGGTAGTTCAGCGATACAGCCCTGGTACGGACTAAAATTTCGCCGGGACCCGGTTGGGGCGTCGGACTCTCGACAAGGTGAAGGTTTTCCCTTCCGCTTTTCTTCAACTGCCGGCTCTTCATGTAGTTTCTCCTATGATTTATGTTTCTGTTCGATTCGTACGGTTGCTGTGCGTAGAGGCGCTGTCTCGGTCCGAGCTGAGCGAGTGACACTTCCGTGAGTAAGAGTTATTTGGTCTCGCTGTTCGGACGCGGGACATCGGGCCCGAGTCGGTTCGCGCCTTGAAAGGAAAGCATCCAGCCTGGGTATTCCAGCGGTAGCTGGCTGACCTGGTCAATCTGCTGGAGTTCCTCCGGGTTGAGCTTCAGGTCTACCGCGGCGAGGTTGTCCTGGAGCTGATCTGCGCGCCTGGCGCCGATGATCACCGAAGTGACGGTTGGTTGATGCAGAAGCCAGGCGAGCGCGATTCGTGCGGGCGAGCAGCCGCGAGCCTCGCCGATGGGGCGCAGCACGTCGAGAATGCGCCAGACGCGTCCCTTGTCCACGAGGGGAAAATCGAACTCGGAGCGCCGGGAATCTTCAGGCTTCTGATGCTCGCGGCTGAATTTGCCTGAGAGCAAACCGCCCGCGAGTGGGCTCCAGACGAGCAGGCCTGTCTTGGTGTGCCGAAACATGGGTATGAACTCGCGCTCGAGATCGCGCCCGGCAATCGAGTAGTAGGCTTGCAGCGTGTCAAAGCGGGCGTAGCCCTTGAGTTCAGAGATCGTGATCGCGCGCGAGAGTTTCCAGGCCTCCCAGTTACTGGCGCCGATGTAGCGGACCTTGCCCTGTTGAACCAAGCTATCGAGGGCGCGGAGGGTTTCTTCGATGGGTGTGATGGCGTCATTGCCATGAATCTGGTAGAGGTCGATGTGATCCGTGCCGAGGCGCTTGAGGCTGGCTTCAACGGCGTCCATGATGTGGCCCCGAGAAGCGCCGACGTCGTTCCGGCCTGGGCCGGTGCGGCTGTAGGCTTTGGTGGCGATTACGACATCTTTGCGGGCGATGCCGAGGTTCTTGAGCGACTGGCCGAGAGTCTTTTCACTTTCGCCGTCGGAGTAGACATCGGCAGTGTCGAAGAAATTTACGCCGGCATCGATGGAGCCCTTGATCAGGGCGTCGGCGCCTGCCTGGTCGACCTTGCCGATCACGTTCCAGAAGCCCGAGCCGCCGTGAAACGTCATGCAGCCGAAGCAGAGGGTAGAGACGAGGAGTCCGGAGTCGCCTAGTGTCTTATATTGCATGCAGGCATCCTTTCGATACTGGGAAAACGCATTGAATGAGCGATTTGTCTTTGTTGCGCCATGATCTGAACACCACATCTGATGTGGTCCGCATTGGCGAAGTGTCAGAACTTTCCGCATTTTGCTCATGACCAATTATCATGAATCAATGAAGTTCGATGATCGCGTGGTTAATGGATTAGGGGTTCTGGCCGCCGTAGTGAAAAGCGGAAACTTCGCTGTCGCCGGCAAATCGCTGAACATGTCGCAATCAGGGGTGAGCCGTGCAATCGCACGTTTGGAGGGACGCCTTGGCGTACGTTTGCTCGAGCGGACCACCCGCACCGTCACATTGAGCGAAGAAGGGCGCAGACTTTATGAACAGATCGTTCCGCTACTCGCGGGATTGGAAGAAGCAACAGCTTCGGTTGCAACCTCTAAAGACGCAGTTCGTGGAACACTGCGGGTCAATATGGATCCATTCATTTCACAACTCATTCTCGGATCGCAACTGAGTCGATTTCTAAAACGGTTTCCGGGACTGAAGCTTGAACTGATTGCACGTGACCGGCTGGGCGATTTGGTTGCAGATGGCTTCGATCTTGCCATCCGTTTCGGTGAGCCTCGTCCGTCAGCACTTGTAGCCCGGAAACTCCTCGACACAAGGGTTCTTACTGTAGCTTCACCGGCCTATTTGAAGAAGGCGGGCCGCCCAAATCACCCCTCTGAGCTTGGGACAGGCAGTCACAGGCTGATCGAATTTCGTGACCCTGAAACAGGACGCGCCTTCGAATGGGTTTTTCGGCAGGGCCGCAAGGAGATCGAGATAGGCCAAACGGGCAGCTGTTGCTCAGCGATGTTGCAACCACTCACGCGGTCTGCCTCGCTGGTTACGGCATTGCGCAGCCCCTGGAACTTGGAATCGAATCGTTGATTGAGAGCGGACGTCTGGAAATCGTCTTTCCTGATTGGCTTGATGAGCGATTCCCGCTGTATGCCTTACATCCGTCTCGCAATTATCTTCCCCCGAAGACGCGCGCGTTCCTCGACTTTGTCACTGAGACCGTAAAGTCGCCGAACCGTAATTCACGGCAAATCTAATGCCTTCCATGCCGATTTAGCCGTCGCTTGTCCGGCATCTCTTGCATTCCATCTACGAGCGAGCCCATCAGCGTGCGACGGGAGTCCGGAATTCAATCGGCACGTATCCGTTCCGCAGCCGCGCGGACATCGGCAAGGCGGGTGCAGAGACGCTCACCCGGAGCTGGACTGGGATTCGTTATATCGAAGTTGCGGGCCCCGAGGACTACAGCCCACTCGATATAGCAGATGCCTTTGCGGCTGCTGTCGGGCACCCCACATCGACGCGATCGCCGTTCCCAGAGCGGAATGAGAGACGCTATGGTCTCACAAGGGATGCCAGCGGGGCGGACGGCGCCTCGCTCGGGCGAAGATGGTTGATGGATTCAACTCCGGTTGGATTCACTTTGGCGTACCCGGAACAGAGCATGTGGATGGAGCGACGCCGCTTCGTGTGACGGCTCCCCTTGGGTTCAAGCTGCAGAGAAGAAGCGTGCGGCTTCTTCGGCGAACTCTTCAAAAAACTGGAAGTGCGAGCCGTGCCCGGAATCCGGGTAGAGGATCAACCGGGCATCCGGTAGATGCTGCTGAAGGATGTAGGAATTGATGGTCGGCACCATGATGTCGTTCTTGCCGTTGACGACAAGCGTTCGCTGCTTGATCTTGTTCAAATCGCCGTAGCGGTAGTTCGCGGGGATCGCACCCCATTTAGCAAGAGCGACGAGCTGGGCCTCGCCGACCTGGGGCTTCGCTTCCGGTTCGCGGTCCAGCTTTCGCGCGGCGATGCGCTTGAGCCAAGCCTCGCCCGCCGCGTAACTCGTCGGGCTCTTCGAAAAGAACAGCTCCAGAGTACGTTCCTGCTCGGTGCTGTTCGGGCGATTGACGATTTCCATCACCTCGCGCGAAAATTCCTGCATGCCTTCGCCGCCCGACGGGCCGGTGCCTGCGAGGAGGATGCGCCGCACCAGTTCGGGCGCGTCAAGCACCACCTGCTGCGCAACCATGCCGCCGATCGAGAAACCGAACAGATCGATCTCCTTCAGGCCGAGCGCCTTGACGAAGGTGATGATGTCGGCCGCTATAGCGGGCATCGAGTCCGTCATCTCGCCACCCGAGCGACCGACGCCCCGGTAATCGACGAGGATCACCGGGCGGTCCTGCGCCAAGCGGTTGGTGTGGATCGGATCGAAATTGTTCATCGTGCCAGTGAAATGCTGAAAGCACACCACCGGCGGGGCGCCTTCCTTGCCAAAATGCCGGTAGGCGAGGCTCACACCGCCGATATCCTGGAATTGGGTCGGCGCGGTTTCGCTGAGATTAACGTTCGACATGGCTCTTCTCCTGAGATGTGGATTGCGTTTTACACCGGCTTTCCCTTGCAGCTTCTTAGTTTCGTTCATCGTGGTATTAGTCCTCTGTCTTCCCCGCTCTTAATCGGGCCCAAATGAGACCGGGCCCGACGACGTTACGCTTGGTTTGAACCGAATAGCTTCAGCGTTTGCTGATTGAAGGCGTTCACCAAGGCATGCTCATCAGGGCCAGGATTGGCTCGCTGAGGCTTCGCCGCTTCAACCAGAATTTCATCAACATCTGTTCCAAGCACGTCCAACGTTTCGTTAATGAACTGGTCGAGAGGCATTGCCTGTTCGGCTTCCTGGCTGTTCATGAGTTCTGTGCGCACCCAAGGCGGCGCTATCTCAAGAACGCGAACACCGCTGTCTCGAAGCAGGAAGCGTTGCGACAACACATAGGAGTGGAGCGCAGCTTTTGTGGCGGAGTAGACAGCCGCCACAGCCATGGGCACGAAGGCAAGGACCGAGGTGTTATACACAATGACACCGCGACGGCTCTTTATCTGGTCCATCAGAGCAGAAGTCAAGCGAATAGGCCCTAGAAGATTGGTTGCGACAGTCGATTCGAGCAGCCTTTCGTCGATGACGCCCGCTGCCTGATCCGGTTCCATGATTCCGGCGTTATTGATGAGGACATTCAGATCGGGATATTCTTGAATCAGCTTCTTCGCCACGTTGTTGATATTGTCGGGATCGGCGATGTCGAGTGCGATCGCCTCGATGCCCGGATTGGCCGTCACCACGGCGGCAAGATGGCCCTTGCGCCGACCCGAGATGATTACTTTGTTCCCGCGCTTGTGCAGCGCTTCGGCCAGCCCACGGCCAATACCCGATCCGCCGCCGGTAATAAAGATGGTGTTTCCCGTGAGATTCATGATTCCTCCGCTCTGCGTGTGAGTGAATGTTGGGTGGATGTCGAACCCTTATGAGGGAAAGCTTTCGCCAAACATGGGGAAGCCGCTGACAGATTCTGCCTTGGTCGCCTCGTCCTGCAGAACATCCCAATGCTCTTTAAGGAGACCGTCTTCGAATCGGACAACGTCAGCTGCAATCCATGCTGCGGGCCGTCCTATCCCGGTGAAACGGCCATGTGCGATGACGTAGTCGCCTTCTGCGACGATGAGTTGGTTTTCGTAGCGCAACGTGTTTGGCGCAGAACGAACTAGATTGAATAGCCCTTCACGACCTGGTGCTATGTGCGCGCTGTGCTGGGTGTACTTTGGCGACCAGAAGCGTTCTGCTGCCGCGTAGTCGCGTTTGTTGAAGAGAGTGTCAAAGGCTTCGAGCACGGTCGCCTTGTTCTGTTCGGGTGTTGTCTTTGGCATATTCAGCTCCTGGGTTGTGTTCGGATGAGTGTAGGTTGGGTAATCGGAATAGCCGTGCGGCCCCGAGGCGTACACGGTTTCCCAATCGACTTCGGCCAGAGGGGCGTTCTGGGCAAACCTCTGGATCAGGTCGGGATTTGCGATGTAAGGACGGCCGAACGCCACCAGATCTGCCAACCCTTCGGCGATAAGGCGATTGCCGCGATCACGGTCCATCTTCACGTTCGCGATCAGTGTGCCTTTGTAGAGAGGACGGAAATGCCGAAACATGCCATCGTCGGCCAATTTCTCAAGTGGCGTACCCGCAAAGTCGGTGGTATTGCCCATGAGCAACAAGTGCGAAAGATGGTAGGAGCTCAGCTTCCGAATTGCATATTCGGTGACGGGCAGGGTTTCATCGTTGGCCTGAAATGCAGCTGCTTCGTGCATCGGGCTGATCTTGACTCCAACCCGTTGTGCATCCACCTCACCCAGGACCGACTCGACTACTTCGAAGAGAAAGCGCGAGCGATTTTCGAGGCTCCCGCCGTATTCGTCTTTGCGCAGGTTGGTAATGGCGTTCAGAAACTGAGAGATCAGATAAAGATAGTTGGCGAGGATCTGGACACCATCGAAGCCGGCTTCCATCGCGTTTCGCGCTGCTCGCGCGAAGTCCGCAACCGTGACTTGAATCTCCTCCTTCGTCAGAGGCCGCGGTGTTACCGTGGGCTTCCTTCCCGTCGGCGTGACCGAAATCTGGCCTGGGTCGACATTCGATGCGGACACAGGTTGCGCGCCGCCCAGCAGTTCAGGATGCGAGATTGCGCCGGTGTGCCAGAGTTGTGCAATGATGCGGCCGCCAGCCGCATGGACGGCATCCGTGACCCGTCGCCATCCACCGACCTGCTCCTTCGTCCAGAGCCCCGGTGTAGCGGCCCAGCCGAAACCTTCCGGGCTGATCGCGGTGGCCTCGGCGATGATCAGTCCGGCCGAAGCACGCTGCGCGTAGTACTCCGCCTGCAGTGCAGTGGGTACATGATCGTGGGGGTGAGCGCGCATCCGCGTGAGAGGCGCCATGACGATGCGGTTCGGAAGATCGAGGTCTCCCATTCGATATGGTGTGAAAAGTGGCTGATTCCGCATCACAGGAACCCCCGCATGCGCGAGGCGGTCAGCAGCAGCATTTTGTTTTGGAGTGTAGTCATTGACCTCTCTCTTGCCTGATTCAACTGACTGCGATCCTGCTCGTACCCGGCGGACTTCCTATCTGATTTGCCATCAGACTATTATGAACCGGTCAGTTCAATATGATGATGGAGGCACAGCGAGGATGCAGATATTTTGAACTATGTGGTTTTGTATTGGATAATACGTACAT
>JBAVUV010000148.1:0-2447 GCA_049696955.1 Candidatus Sulfotelmatobacter sp.
ACATTTCGAGCGAGGATCTCGCCCTGGCCCTTAACACCCAGGCTCATCCGCTCCCAGATTTCAGTCTTGCTGGACTGGCTTCCGGCACTATCGACGCCCGTTGGAAGGGAACTCGCCGGGACGCCGAAATTCAATTTGCTCTCGACGTCAATCCGCCGCCGATTTCACTTGCCGCGCGAGTGCCCATCAACGCCTACACCACCGGCGTTTACTACGTTGCCAACGATACTCTCGATCTTCCGCAATTCAACCTGACCACGCCCACAAGTCACGTTCAGGCCTCGGGGAAGTTGTCTTCCAGTTCAGCGCTTCGGCTTTCCGTTTCGGCTTCCAGTCTTGCTGATTGGCTTCCTCTGGTCGCTGCGGTGCGCGGACCCGCCCTGCTTCCCGTGGTTCTGAACGGGCGCGCCGCTTTTAACGGTAACTTAACCGGTTCGTTCTCTTCGCCTCAACTCGGGGGAAGCCTGCAGGTCGAAGATTTCGAAGTCAATATTCCGTCCACGGCCAATACCCGCGCGGTCAAAACGCAGTGGGATTCTCTTTCGACTTCGCTGCAGCTTTCCTTCGATGCCATCTCCCTTCGCAGTGCGAACCTGCGTCGAGACGACACGTCCGCGGAGTTCGATGCTTCTTCCTCGCTCGATCACGGGCATTTCGCCGGCGATAGTCAATTCACGGTCCGCGCTAACCTTGCGAACACCGATCTTGCAACCGTGCAGGCGCTCATCGGATCCGATTATCCTGTCAGAGGTGCAGCCGATATATTCCTGCAAGCTTCAGGCACGGTGTCCAGTCCTCACGGCGACGGCAAGATTCATCTCAACCGCGCCACTATCTATGGCGAGCCCGTCCAGCAACTCGATTCCAGTTTCCAGTTCTCTCAGGGCGAACTTGCATTCGATAACATCCATCTCCTGCACGATGATTCGGTCATCACCGGCAGCGCTGCCTACACTGCAGCGACGCACACGTTTCGTCTCGACGCAGTCGGAACGAATCTCGATATCGCGCACATTCGCCTGATTCCTGCCAACCGTCTCGGCCTCGAAGGCCGCGCCGACTTTAGCCTTAAGGCCTCCGGTACGTCGGAGGCTCCGGTCATCGACGCCAACGTCCATGCCCGGGAACTTACACTCGATCAAGAACCCGTGGGTGGCCTGACGCTGCGAGCCGTCAGCCAGGGCAGCGACCTGCAGCTTAGCGGTACTTCCCAGTTGCAGCGCGGTTCACTGATGCTCGGCGGCCATGTCCAAATGCGCGACGGTTACCCCGCCGACATTTCTTTGCACCTGGATCAGCTTGATCTCGACTCCTTGTGGCACACCTATCTCGGCAACCAACTCACCGGGCATTCTTCGGTGGCCGGTTCTCTTGACCTTCACGGCCCGCTATTCCATTTTTCACGATGGCGCGTGAATGCTGACCTCAGTGCGGTCTCATTAGACTTGGAAAATGTGAAGCTCCATAATCAGGATCCGGTTCGCCTGGTCCTGGCAAATCAGCTTATTAACATTGAACAACTGCACATGCTCGGCGAGGGAACTGATCTGACTGCTCATGGCTCGATACAGCTCTCTGGTACTCGCGGCCTGAATCTCGCCGCCGACGGGAGTGTCGATCTCAAGTTGGTTTCTGGTTTCGACCCCGACATTACCGCATCCGGACTCGCTACCATCAATATGACGGTCGGAGGAACTCTTGACGATCCTTTGCCTCAAGGCCGTCTGCAATTTTCCAATGGATCGCTCTCGTATGCGACGCTGCCCAGTGGCCTGAGCGGATTCGATGGTTCTCTGCAGTTCACTCGTGATCATGCGCACATCGAATCGCTGACCGCCCGCACCGGCGGAGGAACTCTGACTTTTCAGGGCGATGCGACTTACCTCAACCGGCAACTGAATTTCAATCTGACCGCCATTGGCAAAGACGTTCGCCTGCGCTACCCCCCGGGCGTGAGTTCCACGGCCGATGCCGAATTGCATTGGGTGGGTACGCGCTCCGATTCAAGCATCTCGGGCCAAATCAGTGTTAACAAGATCGCCGTGACTCCGGGTTTTGATTTCAGCTCCTACCTGGAGCGTGGCCGCCAGGGCGCAAGCCTGACCGTTGCGAATTCTCCTCTGAACAACATCAAGCTGGATATTCATGTGCGGACCGCGCCCGAACTCCAGATGCGCACCGCCATCGCTCGGCTATCCGGTGACGCCGACCTTCGTCTGCGAGGTTCCGTGGCTCGTCCCGCCGTTCTCGGCCGCGTCGATATTCTCGAAGGGCAGGCCACATTTCACGGCACACGCTACACCCTCGAGCGCGGAGACATCAGCTTCACGAATCCAGTCTCTATCGAGCCCCAACTCAATCTTCAAGCTTCCACCCACGTCCGCAATTACGATCTGAATATCACCGTTACCGGAACGCCCGACCGCGGATTGAATATTAACTACCGC
>JBAVUV010000149.1:0-2089 GCA_049696955.1 Candidatus Sulfotelmatobacter sp.
GCGACGCGGGCGTGATTCGCATCAAGGGCTCGCAACGCGGACTAGCGATGGCGCTCGATGGCAACGGCCGCTGGTGCTACCTCGATCCGCGACTGGGCGCAATGCACGCTGTCGCCGAAGCCGCGCGTAAGGTCGCCTGCTCGGGAGCGACTCCGGTGGGCGCTACCAATTGTCTGAACTTCGGCAACCCAGAGAAGCCGCACATCATGTGGCAGTTCTCACAAACTATCGATGGCATCACCAAAGCCTGCGAGGAGCTCGAGATTCCCATCACCGGCGGCAACGTCAGCTTCTACAACGAGACGCTGAGCGAGGGCATTTATCCCACGCCTGTGCTTGGAGTAGTTGGCATTCTGGACGACGTGCACAAGAGTGCGAAGATATATTTCGCCATCCCGGGGCGCGCGATCGTGCTATTGCGCGGCGGCGAAGCGGCCGATATCACCGATGTCGAGAGTGAGTTTGGGTCGTCGGAGTACGCGAAAGAAATTCTGGGCGCGCTGTGGGGCTATCCTCCGGAACTCGATTTGGAAAAAGAAGCTGCGCTGCAGAAAGCTGTGATCGAATTGATCGGGCAAGGCTTGGTGGAGTCGGTGCATGACTGCTCGGACGGCGGCCTGGCAGTCGCCTTGTCGGAAAAGACATTCGCGAAAGGAGTGGGTGCGCGAGTGAATCTCATTTCGAATGGACTCCCCGCAGAGTTTGTTCTCTTTGGAGAAGATGCAAGCCGTATCCTGCTCTCTTGCGACCCAGAGAACGTTTCACGAATCCAACAGATAGCGGAGAAGCACGGCATTGCTGCCGATGAAATTGGGGAAACGATTCCGGAGCGGCTGGAGATCGCGGTCGACGGGCGTGTTGTTTCGGCCGCAGCTGTGTCGGACCTGAACCGAGCTTACGAATCCGCTCTGGAATCGATATTGCGCGCTGATCCGGCGCTGGTGGGGGCCATCTGAAGGCTTGAATCGCCGAGAACGGGCACAGGTTTTCCTAGTGGGATCGGGGCATAGCTAAGAACTGGAAGCCAGGAGCTCAATGTCTTTCGACAAATTTAACGACGAGTGCGGAGTGGTCGCGATCTTCGCCCATCCCGAAGCGGAGAAACTCGCTTACCTTGGCCTTCATGCCTTGCAGCATCGCGGGCAGGAGTCAGCCGGCATCGTCACTTCCGACGGGCTGACTTCGCGCGTGCACAAAGCGATGGGACTGGTCGCCGACATTTTTACGGAAGAAGTGCTCTCTCAAATCCGCGGCACGCTGGCGATCGGACATACCCGTTATTCGACCGCGGGTGATTCTGCGCTGCTGAATGCTCAGCCGATTCTGGTGCAATCGAACAAAGGTTCGATCGCAGTAGCACACAACGGCAATCTCGTGAACGCGACTGAGGTTCGCGGCCGACTGGAGCGCCAGGGTTCGATATTTCAGACGAACAGCGACACCGAAGTGATCGTCCACTTGATCGCACTCTCGCGCGAACACACTCTGCCGGAAGCCATTGCCGACGCTTTACGCCGCGTGGAAGGTGCTTTTTCGCTGGTATTGATGAGTCCAGACCGCATCATCGCGGCGCGCGATCCGCGCGGCTTTCGTCCCTTGGCTATGGGCCGAATTCCTGCGCTCCCGGGCCAGAAGCGCGACACCATCGTTTTTGCCTCGGAAACCTGTGCCTTCGATTTGATCGGAGCCACTTACGAGCGCGATGTAAAGCCCGGAGAGTTAATCGTGGTTGGTCCCGAAGGAATCAGTTCGCGTTTTTATTCGACTGCCGCTCCCCAGTCAAGCTGCATTTTTGAACACGTCTATTTTTCTCGTCCCGACAGTCGTGTGTTTGGCCGCGCCGTTCAGACCAGCCGCGAAGAGATGGGAAGGCAATTGGCCCGCGAAGCGCCGGTAGACGCCGATCTTGTGGTCCCCGTGCCGGATTCCGGCGTTACCGCCGCGGTGGGCTACGCGGCGGAGAGTGGCATCCCATTTCGCTTCGGCCTGATCCGCAATCACTACGTTGGACGCACGTTTATTGAACCCAGCCAAAGCGTGCGCGACTTCGGCGTCAAGCTGAAACTGAATCCAGTGCAATCCCTTCTTG
>JBAVUV010000150.1:0-1664 GCA_049696955.1 Candidatus Sulfotelmatobacter sp.
GGCCAGTTCCAGAACGACGAGTTTCTTGCTGTTCTCGCGGATGGAAACTTCCTCGCCTGCACTCACCTGATAGGAAGGAATGTTGACCTTCTTCCCATTCACCGCAACGTGCCCGTGCCGCACCAACTGCCGCGCCTGGCGCCGCGATTGCGCAAAGCCCAGCCGGAAAACGACGTTGTCCAGGCGCCGCTCGAGCTGTTGCAACAGCAGTTCGCCGGTGACGCCACGCGTGCGCGCGGCCTTCTCGAAGTAGTTGCGGAACTGCCCTTCCAGCGTGAAGTAAATGCGCTTGGCTTTCTGCTTCTCGCGCAACTGCAGACCATAGCCAACAATCTTGGCTTTCCGGTCTTTCCCATGTTGTCCGGGAGCGAAGTTGCGCTTCTCGATGGGACACTTATCGCTAAAACACTTTGCGCCTTTGAGGAATAACTTCATCCCCTCGCGGCGGCATAGACGGCAGACTGCATCAGTGTAACGAGCCAAATTATTCTCCTTTTAGATGACCGGTTTACAGGTTTGGCTTCACCCTTCGTCCCGGACAAAAATCAATGCTCCCTCGCTTGTCATTCCGAGCGAAGCGAGGAATCTCTATCAACTCCTCAGACTCGCCTTCTCTTCGGCGGGCGGCATCCATTATGCGGAATCGGCGTCACATCGCGAATCGAACGCACCTCAATACCGGACGACGCCAAAGCTCGAACCGCCGACTCGCGGCCCGAACCCGGGCCGCTGACGCGGACATCCACGCTACGCACACCATGATCGCGCGCCATGCTGGCC
This sequence comes from Candidatus Sulfotelmatobacter sp., assembly GCA_049696955.1. Taxonomy (GTDB): domain Bacteria; phylum Acidobacteriota; class Terriglobia; order Terriglobales; family Acidobacteriaceae; genus Sulfotelmatobacter. The sequence goes on from JBAVUV010000150.1 coordinate 781, forward strand.
GCATTCGAGGCCGCCTGCTGAGCGGCGAATGGGGTACCTTTGCGCGATCCGCGGAAGCCCAGCGATCCTGAACTCTTCCACGACAGAACGTTGCCGTTCATGTCCGTAATCGTCACGATCGTGTTGTTGAAGGACGCCTGCACGTAGCACAGCCCATGCGGAACGTGCTTACGCTCCTTCTTTTTGAATGTCTTCTTCTTGCCTTTTTTGTCGGTTGCGGCCGTGCCGCCCGCTGCTGCTGGTTTTGCCATTGAAACCTCGGTTTCAAAGTTTCAAAGGTTTCAAAGTCTCAAGGTCAAAATCTTTGAAACCTTGAAACTCGCGAAACCTTGAAACCTGCGTTTACGTCTTCGACGTCGCCTTCTTCTTGGTCGATACCGTTCACTTGCGCGGACCCTTGCGGGTGCGCGCGTTGGTATGCGTCCGCTGTCCGCGGACCGGCAAGTTGCGGCGATGACGGAATCCGCGATAGGAGCCGATTTCGATGAGCCGCTTGATGTTCATCGAAACTTCCTTGCGCAGATCGCCTTCCACCATCCCCTGTTGCTCAATCACGGTGCGGATGCGGTTGACCTCTTCTTCGCTCAGGTCCTGGACTTTCTTCATCGGGTCCACCTTGGCCTCGTCCAGAATCTGGCCAGCGCGGGGGTGCCCGATGCCGTAGATGTAAGTCAGCGCGATGTTGATGTGCTTTTGGCGCGGTAAATCTACGCCTGCGATACGTGCCATGTATTCCTAACCTCTCTCAGCTTTGGCTCTTAGCTTTTGGCTCTTAGCTAAAAGCCAAGAGCTAAAGGCTAAGGGCTGTTTACCCCTGGCGCTGTTTATGTTTCGTGTTGACGCAGATCACACGCACCACACCCTTGCGGTGGATGACCTTGCAC
>JBAVUV010000151.1:0-14635 GCA_049696955.1 Candidatus Sulfotelmatobacter sp.
TCCTGTAATAGGCTCTTGAGCAAGTATCCCATCGCGCCGGCTTGAAGAGCGCGGTAGACCTGAACATCTGCTACTAATGTTGTGAGGATAATCACCCTGGCGTCAGGCTTGACGGCCCGGATTGCCTTGAGAGCATCCAGTCCATTCATGTTGGGCATTCTCAGATCGAGTAGTGTAACGTCAGGCAGATGCTTTTTGAATTTTTCGAGACATTCTCTTCCATCATTCGCCTCCGCTACGACTCGCATATCCGGTTGGCTATTGATCTCCCCAGCCAGGCCAGACCTCATAAACGGATGGTCGTCGACAACCAATACGGTGATGACGTCAGCTCCAGTCATTCAAGATATCCGTCGTCCGCGCTCATCAGAGATAACCAACGCGGGAGGCGGAACTGCTTGCGCCGGTAGGCTCTGGACGCTGGTATTTTAACGTCTACGGTGGTTCCTATTCCGCCCTGGCTTTCGAAGCGGATATTGCCATTCAACTGCGCCACTCTCTCTTTCATTCCTGGCAGGCCCCAGTGTCCCATCTTCTTTCCTTCGATGAGCAGCCTTTCGTCAATTCCCACTCCATTATCGCGAATCAATAACTTCAGGTCTCGATCCCTGTATTCCAGTTCAACCTGGATCGATGTGGCCTGCGCATGATGGAAAGCGTTGGAGATAGCCTCGCGTCCCACCTTGAACAATTCGTCAGCGACAACTGGATTCAGGGGCGACTTTTTTCCTGAACTGCTAACCGAAAACTCGGTCGCGTAGAGGCCCTGAAATCCGCGACCGATTGCCTCTAGTTCCTCACTGAGCGTCACGGCGCGAGACGTGTTTCGCAAATCTTCGACGAGACGCCTGCCGGTAAGCATGATTTCATTCGATTGGTTGAGAGATTCTTCTATCGACTTACGTACCGAACTCTCAGGCGGCATCGAGCGAGCAGCCGTGCTGAAGTGAAGCAACAGTCCCTGTATTCCTTGCAGGAATGTATCGTGCAATTCACGGGCGATCCTCTCTCGTTCAGCGATCCTGGCGGCCCACCGGTCTCTGATTCGCTCATACATCAGCCTCATGCGGAATTTAATCAGCAACCACAACACGCCAAAACCTGCCAGGACTGCGATGGCCTTAAACCATCCCGTCTGCCAAAACGTGGGTTCAATCCGAAAACGGATTGTGTCGCCTTCCTGGTTCCAAACTCCATCGTTGTTACTCGCGACCACGCGAAAAACGTATTGCCGTGGAGGAAGGTTGGTATAAAAGGCGTGTCGGCGCTCGCCCGCGTTCTGCCAATCTTTATCCCAACCGATGAGCTGATATTTGAATTGGACTTTTTCCGGGACGGCAAGACTCAGTGCCGTGTAGTCAATTTCGATCGACTTCGCTCCATGTTTCAAATCGAGCGACGCGCGAGGAACCGTGGAACCATTCACGAGGATGCTCTCAACGTGAACGGGAGGCGGAACTTCGTTCTGTGTCAGATGCGCGGCATCGATCATCTGCAGGATGTCATCGTTGGCGAACCATAATCTGCCGTCCGGCGATTCGGCACTCGCCTGGGAAAACGTCGACAGCGCCGGGAATGCGCCATCGTATCTGTCCAAAAGTCGCGGGTGAATCGGAGTTCTGGAATCTTTCCACCATTGTTGAAATTCGATTGCCGGGATCTGCACCAGCCCGCATTCGGAGTAAAGCCAGAGGTCTCCGGACTTGCTCTCTCTGATCTCGTAGGTCCGGTTGCAGGGAAGGCCATTTGCGGTTGTGAGTAGTTGCCGCCGCGTATCCGAGAGCACGACAACACCGTCTCGTGTTCCGACGAAGCCAAGTCCGTCATGACCGATCGCGAGTCGAGCGACCGGCTTAAGCGGCGGTCCCGAATCGAGCTTTGTGAATACACCCGCCTTCCAGCGTTCGATGACGCCATTGCTCAACAACAACCAGATTGTGCCGTCTGGCCCTCCCGCCATGGTGCGGACGAACAGTTTGCCAATAACAGTGCTGAGAGGAATCTGGTCAACCAATTCCTCTCCTCGAATGCGCAGAAGATATACCTCTTCAGTTTTCAGGGGAAGGGCGGTTGCAATAATGTCGCCGTTTGATTCTGCAATGTCGTCGATATTTACCTGACCGTCGAAGTAACGCAACCTGATCCGTGTCCAACGGCCATGATCGACTACATAAAGGTCAGTTCGTATTTCCACCCACAGGCGACCGCGACTGTCGGAAAACATGGTTCTCACTTGTCCGCGCGGCCGCGGTTGCAGCGTTTTCACCGATGGCGTATCTCCGAGCTCTACCTGATCGAGTTCCTCAGCATTCTCGATAGAGATGACGCCATCGGTCGAGGCGGCTACCGCGCCCACATCCTCTGAACTCAATCCTTCGGTTTTGGTAAACGACTTCACCGGGAAGTTTCGCAGCTTGTCGAGTCCCTTCGACGTTCCAATCCAAAGATCGCCTTCGCTGTCTTCCAGAATGCTGCGAACCAAATCTCCAGTTAAGCCTTGAGCAGAGTTGTAGCGCTCAGCGTGGGAATCTGCGATCCGAAGCAGTCCATCCTTTCTTGTGCCGACCCATATTGTTCCGTCATGATCATGAAAGAAAGATATGATCTCCATCGCATGGGTATCAAAGTTCTTACCGCGAAGCGGTTGCCATTGGCGGTTGACGAGATGAGCAAGGCCTGCGGCTGCCCCTGTCCCGCGCGCCCCGGCCCATAGGCTTCCATCGGCGTCTTCCCAAAGAAAGCTCAGCCATCCGGCGTCAGGCGGGTGATGTGGAAGAGGTGGGCCAAAGTGTTCCGCGAGATGCGTTGCGGGATCCCACAACAGAACATCAATCTCATCGCCGATCCAGAGCTTGCCATTCCTCGCCGCCGCCACACATGGGTCGTGATTCAGCGGCATGCCCTCCTTCTCTCCATAGCAGCTCATCTTATTTGCTTGAATGCCGCAGAGAGCCATGCTGGAGGTCGTAACTCTGGTCATGCCGACCCATACGCTGGAATCCGGCAGGTCAGCGATCTGTTCAGGACGATTCGGAAGATCGAAGACGGAGGCAACGCCATCTTTCCAGCGAATCAGGCGCGTCGCGTAGCCAATCCATAGGCTGCCGTCTTCCGCAGCGTGAAGTACGTGGACATCGCGCACGACTTCTTTGCTCTCGTAAAGGTGCTCCCATGGAACGAACCGCACCCCATCGAAGCGAAAAAGACCATTGCGCGTGCCCACCCAAAGATAGCCATCTTTGGTCTGCACCACGTTTGACACTCCCGCAAGAAAGACCCCATCTTGAACGCGCCAGGAGGTATGACTGTACTGGGAAATGAATTGGTGGGGATCAAGCGCAGCACTGCGCAGCGACTGCATCACAATGACAAGCAGCAAAGCTGCGATCGCGAACCAGCGTTGCAGCGTCCCCGCAAGTCGCTTCCGACCGAGTCCAAAGGTTTGTGTGTGATCTCTTTCGTCAGTCGTATTGGGCCCTCTCGCGGCGATCCATTGAGTGGAGAATAAATAGCACAACCTCTCCAGGCACACAAATACCGGTTAACTACGTAAAAAGCTTCTTCACTTGTCGCTGACATCATCGGTATGCGTCTTTGCAAAATGTGCTCTTTTTGTCCATTTCTGCACTGAGCGCCTATCTCAACCGTGGCCCATCGGGTCGTTGCGGCTCCCAAAATCTGGCTAGCTGCTTGGGTCGAGAACACTGTTTTAGGAACACAAATCGTTTGAGCAACAAACCACAAAACGAAGACAATTTTGCAAGAAATCTCATTCGACACCGACTAATGATCGCGAGGGAGACTTCCGAAAGAGCCGCCTTCGACGCGGCGGGCCAGACAAAGCCTAGCGCATGTATGGTCGCGAACAATGCCATGCGATTCGCCCGATCGCAGGGCGATCGTGGCTTGCATTATGGAGACCTTCAATGGAGACACTTCACGCGCAAATAGAGAGATTATGTTTCACGTCGAAAAAAGCTTTTGACGACGTTCTGGCTGGACTGTACAGAGGGATCAGCAGGCCGAACCTCGACGAACTGAAGCGGCGGCTGGAGAGAGTTCATGATCTTGCGGAGTTTGCACAGATTGTTAATGCGGCCGTGGGAAGTGTGGGTCTGCTTGAATTTCTTCACCTGGATTTAGGTGCCGCACTGAGAGTGGGCTCTTTGAGCCATCCCTATCGGATGATCCGGATCATTGCTGGAAATCCAATGATCATGCGCAGTATGACTCAGAGCGTGCCGGCGGCCGGATCTTATGCGCCTATAACGATCCTCATCTATCAGTTCGGGGGCGACGTGTATGTGTGCTACGACACCTTGGCGAGCCTGTTGGCCGTTTATGACAGCACAGAAGCACGGCAAATCGCGGAAGGCCTCGACAAGAAGGTCATAAGCCTGATCGAGAGTTCAGTGAAATGAGATCGGTGGAGCGCAGGGCGAACAGCTTCCACCACAGATTGAGAGACGAAATCGCAAAACGTGCGCAATTGTACAAGAACAACTTCGGCGAGCCCCGTAGGGTGCAGATGACAGGCACGCCACGCTCATAGCTCACCATCCACTAGGAGCAGCGTGATTCGAAGGATTTCGAAAACTCAAGAACGTCGATCTTCAGTTGTCGGGTGGAGTTGCAACTACAAAGGAGAATGTTCATGAGAAATCGTTATGCTGTTATTACGCTTACTGCCGCTGTGATCGGCGCGACTCTGCTGTTGGGGAAGCCTCTGAAAGTTGCGGCGGCGGGCCCCCCACCGACAGGCATTAAGAACGTGGTTCTGGTGCATGGGGCATTCGCCGATGGCTCCGGCTGGGACGCCGTCGCGAAGATACTTGAGAAGGATGGCTACACTGTGTCGGTGGCGCAGCCTCCCGAGACTTCGTACGCCGACGATCAAAAGTACACAAAGGCCGCAATCGATGCCATGGGAGGGCCAGTGGTTCTGGTCGGCCACAGCTACGGCGGTTCCATTATCACCGAGGCCGGCAATGATCCAAACGTCGCGGCGCTTGTCTACATCGCGGCATTTGCGCTTGATGAAGGTGAGAGCTGTGCGTCGATCGAAACGGCCGTGCCGCAAGCCTCCAAGGCATTCAAACCGGATAGCAATGGAAACTGGTGGATCGAACAGGAGCACTTCGCTGCCGACTTCGCGGCGGATATTCCTCCAGCCGAGTCCCACTATATGGCTATATCGCAGGTGCCGATCTCCACCGATTCATTCACCCACAAGGTCACGAATCCCGCCTGGAAGAACAAGCCGACCTTTTACATGGTGGCCAGCTCGGACCGGTCGATCAATCCTCAGCAGGAGCGCATGATGGCGAAGCGCGCCAACGCCAAGACGGTCGAAGTGAATTCCAGCCATGTGGCCTACATGTCTCACCCGAAAGAAGCAGCCAAGCTCATCGAAGAGGCTGCTGCCTCCGGACACGCCAACTAGCAGCCAGAAAGTCTCTACGTCGTAAGTGAAATGCATGTCCCTCGCGCCAGACAAGAGTGGTTTGGCGCGAAGGCGTGCAACATCGAGAATCAACTGATCCCTCTGGATCTCTACCACAAAGGAGAATAATCGTGAGTCAACATATTAAGAATATAGTTCTAGTGCATGGAGCTTTCGCGGATGGCTCTGGCTGGAAGAGGGTCGCCGACATCCTTAAGAAGGATGGCTACAAGGTATCGGTGGCACAGCCTCCCGAGACTTCGTACGCCGACGATCAAAAGTACACAAAGGCCGCAATCGATGCCATGGGAGGGCCAGTGGTTCTGGTCGGCCACAGCTACGGCGGTTCCATTATCACCGAAGCAGGCAATCACCCAAACGTTGCGGCGCTGGTTTATATTGCTGCGTTTGCTCTCGATGAAGGCGAGAGCTGTGCATCGATCGAAACGCAGTTGCCGCAAGCGTCCAAAGCGTTCAAAGCGGACAGCAACGGGCTTTGGTGGATAGACCAGGCGCATTTCGTTGCCGACTTCGCAGCGGACATTCCATCGGAAGAGGCGGAGTTCATGGCTATCGCGCAGGTGCCAATCTCTACCGACTCGTTCACCCACCAGGTTAAGAATCCCGCGTGGAAGAAAAAGCCCACCTGGTATATGGTGGCCAGCGAAGACCGGTCGATCAATCCGGATCAGGAGCGCATGATGGCCAAACGCGCTAAAGCCAAGACGGTCGAAGTGAAATCGAGCCATGTTGCCTACATGTCGCATCCGAAGGAAACAGCCAAACTCATTGAAGAGGCTGCTGCTTCGGCGCCAGCCACGGCAGGAGCTTGACGTCCGCCAGTGCCTCCGCCGATCTAAACAAGACCGCCCCAACAAGACCGGCCCAACAAGACCGGCCCAACAAGACCGGCGGAGGCCCGGATGAAACGTCGTCCCGTCAGGAGAACACAATGAAAGATCACATCACGATTGAAGGACGTGACGGCGCGTTTGCCGCCTATATCGCGCGGCCGAAGACTTTGCCGGCTCCGGCCGTTGTCGTACTGCAGGAACTGTTCGGTGTGAACGCCGACATTCGCAAGCACTGCGATGAATTGGCGGAACAAGGTTACCTCGCGGTCGCTCCGGACCTGTTCTGGCGGCAGAAGCCAGGCGTCGACCTGAACGTCACCTCCGAGGCCGACTGGCAGCACGGCCTTCGCCTCTACTCGGCGTATGACAGAGATGCCGGCGTAAGGGACATAAAGGACACCATCGACGCAGTACGCAGTCTCCCGGAATGCAACGGCAAGGTTGCCTTGCTCGGCTATTGCCTCGGCGCGCTGATGGTCTTCATGACAGCCGTTCGTAACGACGGCATCGACGCCGCGGTCTGGTATCACGGCTCCGATACCGAGAAATATCTGGGAGAGGTCGATGGGCTTCATGCGCCCCTTCTCATGCATGTAGCCGAGGAGGATGAGTTCATTTCCAAGGCTGCACAAGCGGAGATTAAAGCGGCACTTGCCGAGAAACCGAACGCAACGGTCTACAGCTACCCGGGTCAGAGACATGCCTTCTCTCGTCATAATGGGGCGCATTACAACGCCCCCGCGGCTCACCTGGCCAACGGTCGGACGAGCGAATTTCTGAACGGCAAATTGCGATGACTGTTGGACGCTTCTGGCAGACACTCGGCGCCACATCGGCATCGGCAGGTGCTCGGGAAGCTTTATCGCTCGCGACTTCAACCAATTGCGGAGAGGTGAGGCAGTTGCGATTCACGGTTCGGTCTGTATCAGCGGCAAGACGGCGACGGAACGTGCCTATCTGGGTGAATTCCTAACTGCCGTCGCGAACGCCTGCCCGAGATGCATCACCCGGCAAATGAGCCTTCGCTGATTTGTTCAAACTGATCAGCTCATCGCGAGTCCGTTGGAGAATCTCCCGTGAAAGCTTCGGATCTGACACAGCACGAGAGAGATTGATCGCTCCTAGCATGGCGCTAATCGTGAGAATCGCACGGGCGCGCCGATCAGAGTTGCCATTTGGAGGCACAAGGCCCGTCGAGTAAGCCAAGGTGCGTTTGAGTCGTGCGGTATATACAGCCTTCGCCGATCGACTCGCCCGAGACATGTCACCCAGCAACGCGCCCAACGCGCAGCCTGCTCCCGGCGCATCCCGGTGCTCTTCTGATAAATAGTTCTCTAAAGCCTTCGTTAGCGTTTCAGTATGTTCCTCCCAGCGGTCCAGGTCCTGGAATGCGGTGGCTAGAGCCTCCACCACCAGTTCATCGCGTGAATCAAAATGTTTGTAGAAACCGCCGACAGTAACCCCGGCCTCCTTCATCACATCGGCAACGCCGATGCCTTCCAGACCGAGTTCGCGAAACCTTTTGGCAGCAACTTTCACGATCCGAGTGTGCGTCTCCGCCTTGTCACTCTTCGAATAACCCATTTGCCCTCACCCTCTCTTCCCGAGTCCACATAAACCGCTCCAGGCAGGAAGAGCGTCTAGAGTATCAGCGTACTCTACAGCAATTGGATGCAAACCGTCTCACCTTGGTGCAAAAAGCTCAATTGATCAACAATAAATATAAGCGGCTCTTATAGCAAATAAAGCGACAACGAAATATCCCGAAACGGATTTTTATAAAATACTTTGCAACTTCTGGATGACGGTCATACTCTATTGTGGTGAAAAGCGCAGATCAACTTGTTCCAAGCACAGGAGAAGCAATGAGCAACTCATCCCCAGAACGAAATAAGGCAATCGTGCTCGAAGCATTCGAGACATTGTTTAACAAGCGTGACTACGTTGCGGCGGAACGCTTCTGGTCACGGAACTACATTCAGCACAGCGCACACATACCACCTGGCCGCGAAGGACTCTTCAATCTCGTCCGCTCAGCGCCGGAGACGTTGCACTATGAGAATCAGCGCATCATCGCGGAAGGCGATTACGTCATCGCGCATGGCCGCTTCACTGGGATGGGCAGGCCCGTTGCCTGGATCGCCGCCGACGTCATCCGGTTCGAAGACGGTCTTCTCAAAGAGCATTGGGACGTTTTGCAGAATGAGGCGACCAAGGCCGAATCTGTGAGCGGCCTTCCCATGTTCGGCGACACATTCCCGAAGTGAGGCCGAAGACAACGCAATCGCCCTAAGGCATTCGACACCCTATTTGCACGAACAAGGAGGTTGTAACGATGACGTCATCCGTTGTTTCGAATGAAATGTATGTGATTTTAGGAGCGAGCGGGAACACCGGGTCGATCATCGCCAATTCTCTGCTGTCAGCGGGCAAGAAGGTACGCGTCGTGGGACGCGACGCGGGGCGACTACGGCGCTTTGTGGACAAAGGCGCGGAAGCGTTCACGGCGAATCTGAGCGATGCGGCTGCGCTCACCAAAGCTTCCAACGGTGCGCGCGCGGCATACCTGCTGTTGCCACCGGCCAAATCCCGGGAGGACCAGGAGCGAGAGAGCGACGCGATTGCGAAAGCTGTGAAGGAGTCCGGCCTGAGCTACGCGGTGCATTTGAGCAGCTACGGCGCACAGGTTCCTGAAGGCACCGGGCCGGTCGCTGGGCTGCATTCTTCGGAACAAAAACTGAACGCCATCGAAGGTCTAAACGTTCTGCACCTGCGCGCCGCGTATTTCATGGAGAACAATCTGGCGGCGATCGGCATGATTCATGGGATGGGAATTTTCGGTAATGCGCTGCTACCCGATTTGAAGATTCCCATGGCCGCGACGCGCGACGTTGGTGACTACGCCGCGCAGCGACTCCTGCACCTGGATTTCTCCGGCAAACAAACACGCGAACTGCTGGGAGAGCGCGACCTCTCGATGACGGAAGCTACCGCAGTGATTGCGCGCGGCATCGGTAAACCGGATCTGCGTTACCAGCAGTTCCCGTATGACCAAGTGCAGCAGGCGTTGACGCAATTGGGTGTTCCGCCGAAGGGAGCTGCCATGTACATCGAGATGTACAAAGCCATCAACGCAGGAGTCCTCGTTCCGCTAGAGCCGCGTTCGAAAGGGAACACTACACCGACTTCGATTGAACAATTTGTGCAGGATGTTTTTGTGGCTGCGTATCGCGGGAAGGCTCAAAGCGCGTAGCCCGGGGTGGCACCGGTTGCAAGAGAGGAATCAATGTCAACCATAAAGGCGATGCGCTTGGCTTCGGTGGTCACGGCAATTAATGTTCTGGTCGCGAGCGGCTTTTCCATCGTGGGGATCATCCGTCCGCAATACCTGGTCCCCGCGGAATCCGTTCCAACGCAGGCGTCGTTCATATTGGCGATGTACGCGGCGGCGCGCACAATTCCTCTGGCTTTGTTCGCATTGTGGGCGATCTACAAGCAGGCGGCGCCCGCGTTGCTGCTCCTGGGTGCGCTCGCCGGCGCCATGCAATTGTTGGATGCCGGAATCGGTCTGTTTGAGCATGATCTTGGGAAATGCGCTGGGCCGCTCTTCATCGCGGTCCTCCAATTCTTCGTGGTGTATCTGCTTCACAGATCCGCGCGGATCACGCCGCAAACCGAGCGCGTTTACTAAGCGGGCGATCGCCGTTCAGAACGGCCCCGTGATACGCGTCGGTCACTCGTATTGCGGCGTCGTCATCACCGAAGCCGGCAACGACCTGGATCTAGTTCCAGAATTGAATCTCATCATTGGGAGAGCAGCCGCAAGTTCCTGAGCCTCCGCCACAGTACGCGCAGTATACCTTTCGCCTTGTAACGACATTTTAGGAGGGCCGGAGCGGCTCATCGGGCGTCTATCTTGGGGCGCGATGTGGACTTCCGCACCACCAGCTCGGGTTCGATCGTAAACTCGGAAATATACTTCGTTCGTCCCTCGATTCGATCGAGCAGAATTCGAGCTGCGATCTCACCCATTTTTTGTAGGGGTTGTCTTACTGTGGTGAGTGGTGGATTCATGTACCCGGCGCTTTGAATATCATCGAAGCCCACGACCGAGATATCGTCCGGGACCCGCAGGCCAGCTTCCTGGAAAGCGTAGATGGAACCGATGGCTGAGATATCGTTGTAGGCGAACAGTGCGCTGAAAGGCTGCTTACGCGCAAGTAATTCCTTGGCAAAGGGATATCCGAGATGGGGCGTAGAATCGGCACCTTCGAGCTGTACGGTCAATTCTGGAATAATGGAAACTCCCAGATCCTTAGCGACCTCGCATATCGCGCTCCAGCGGTCTTTGGAATCAGAGCTCAGCGACGCGCCTTTCATGAAAGCAATTCTTCGATGGCCCAGTTCGACCAGATGCCCTAGCGCCAGCAAAGCCGCGCGGTGATGGTCCAGGATGATATTGGTCACGCCTTTGAGTTTGCGATGGCCTGCCACTGCCACGGTTGGAAGAGGTGGTTTCTCGGTCAAGAAAGTGTCTACGGTGATAAAACCTTCCACCCCGCGTTGCCAAAGCATAGTCGAGTAGGTTTCGAGCAATTTCTTATCGTGACGGTGAGCCACCGTAAGAAAGTGAAAATTATGCTCTCTGAGATGGAGTTCGATGCCGCTCATGACGACCGAGCCGTACGCGTCGCCGATTTCCTCCAGGATCACGCCGATAGTGTATGTGCGGTTCGCGCGCAGGGAACGAGCCAGAAAGTTCGGCCGATAGTTAAGTTCACGGGCCGCATTTAAGACGCGCTTTTTCGTCTGCTCTGGAACGGAGCGCGCAGCTGAAGAGTTGTTGAGAACGGCGGACACGGTGCTCGCCGTAAGCCCGACGCGCTCAGCCACGGATTTCAGCGTGACCGCCGAATTGCGACTCCGATGAGCTTTTTTCCCTTGCGATTTCATTTCCTGCCGGACGTCGGTATACCCAATTAGATGCCAGGCGTCTGATTCCTGGTAGGTGTACGGAACGCGATTGTATCCCAGCCGTTAACCCCAGCATTGAAAATCGATAGCCGGGGTAACCCTTTAGAATATCGATATTTTTGTCTTGACAATACAATGTGTTTAAGTCTAAAACCTCCGAGAGCATGAAATAGTATAGAAGTACTAGCTGGAAAGCTCGTAGAACAACGATATTCCTGATGTCCAGTTGATGAATGACACGCTGCGAGAAATTGGATACCACCAGGGCTAGGGAAGCTCGTCCGTCGAATTGAAAAACCACGACTAGAAAAGGGGACTCCATGATGAGTTTCATTCGCTGGACAATCGCATTTTGCTTTCTGTTATGCGTGGCGGGGCTGGCATTTTCACAGAGTACGAATTCCGGCGACATTCGGGGCACCGTAACCGATCCATCAGGAGCGCTCCTGCCAGGGGTATCCGTTACAGTTACAAACCTCGATACGGGTGCCAAGAAGGAATTCGTCACCAACAGTGACGGTCTCTACGATACAGCTTCAATCTTGCCGGGAAACTATCAGGTCACTTTCACGAAACAGGGCTTTGGCAAACTCTCGCGTGGCCCGATCACGTTGCAGGTCGGAATTACCACGGTGAATGGCGAGTTGAAGGTCGGCAGGATCGCTGAATCGGTTGAAGTCACGGCGGACGTGCCGCTGCTTAAAACTGAAAGCGCCGAACAATCCACAACCATTGATTCGAAAACGCTGGTCAATTTACCCCAGGTAAGTACGAATGGGCAGAATTGGGGTCCCTTCGCGCAGTTGCTTCCTGGCGCGTCCGGAGCTCCCTCCCAACCCACAGCCGCTGGCCCCTCCGGTGACCCGGGAATTGCCGTCGCGATCAATGGCAACCTGCCGTTCTATAACAACTTTTTGCAGGACGGCGCGTCGACGAATTTACCAATCAGCGCGAACGTCGATATCGCCACCTTTGAAACCATCTCGGAGCTGCAAGTAACTACCTCTACTTTCTCTGCACAGTATGGAATCGGAGGAGCAGTTTTCAACCAGATCACCAAGAGTGGCAGCAATCGTTTCCACGGCGCCGGCTATGAATATTTCGGAGCCGACTGGCTGGAAGCATCCAGTTATAACTTTTCAAGCAGTCCACAGCCGAAACCGTTCCTGCGGTACGACGACTACGGCGGTGCGATCGGTGGACCGATTCTTAAGAATAAATTGTTCTTCTTTTTCAATGTGGACAAGATTTACGAAAAAGGCGGCGGAGCGCTGCAGACCGCAACCGTGCCGACCTCGAATATGCTCGCCGGCAACTTCGCGGGAATGCCCACGATTTACGACCCGGCTACTCCCATCTTGTGTTCGGGGAGTCCGCCGGTCTGCTCGCGAACATCGTTCGCGGCTGAAAATGGCGGCTTGAACGCAATTCCGGCGGGTAGGTTCGACAACGTCGCCTCGGCTGCGCAAGCGTATTATCCTGCACCAAACAGCCCGGGACAGATACCGAACCCAGCGTTTCCTGGCGTGGTCATAAACAACTACACTTATTCGGCGCCAAACTTGACTCCCTTCCTTAAGTTCTTTGGAAGACTTGACTACGTTCAATCGGAGAAAAACCGAATAAATTTCTCCATAACGCAAGGGGACAATCCTGCCACCAACACCAACTTCCAAGTCTGTCCAATTGACTGCTTCTCTGGAGATGTGGACCGGTACAATACGCAGGTTTCTGACGTGTATTCGATTACTTCCAACGTAGTAAACGAAGCCCGGTTCGGCTATACCAAGCAAGGCAACTGGTTTATTCCTTATACGGCGGGTCTAGGATATCCGCAGAAGTTGGGCTTGCAATATTCAAAGGGAGATGTTTTCCCGACGATCAATGTCAGCCAATCGCAGGCAGCGTCGGGGAGCGGCGGTTCTGGGAATGTGTCTCTCTGCTGCAGTGCCATTCTACAGCCAGGTACCAACGCAATTTACATCGAGAATACGTTTCAACCATCCGACGTGGTTACCATGATTCGTGGCAAGCACATCCTGCATTTCGGAGGTGAATTTCTCGATTATCAAGCCAACTACACTCCCTGGGGAAATTTGCAATCCGGCAATTTCAATTTCACGGGAGTTTACACCCAGCAAAACAGCACCATAGGAACTGGAGGATCCGCCTACGCGGATTTCCTCTTGGGCGATGTAAACAGCTGGAGTGCCACCAATCAGCCCGAATCAGGGATGCGAATGAAGAGCCCGCAGGTCTTTGTTCAAGATGATTTCAAATTGCGGCCGAATCTTACCATAAACCTCGGCCTGCGCTATGAATACCAAAGTGGCTGGAGCGAAGTTAAAAACAATCTTGGATCTTTTGACCCTACCATCCAAAACGATGTAACTCATACGCCGGGTGCGATGTGGTTCGCCGGTGAAACCTCACGAACCACGTTGATGCAACCCAAGAGTGTATTGCTACCTCGGGTCGGCTTCGCCTGGAGTATGGGTAACGACACTGTGGTCAGGGGAGGTTTCGGAATCTATGCTCTTACCTGGAGCATGGATGATTACGGTCAAGGCGTAGGCGTCGGCAACAATAGTACGGGTACCGCGTCGGATACCACGGGCGGAGTCAGTCCGGTGACCACTCTCAGTGGACCCGGCGTTAATCTGCAAACCGGTAATACGCCCCTGCCTTACCTCGTGACGAATAGGTCGTCGACGGCCTATAACGGACAGAATGTACCGTACAACCAATACGACCTACCCGTTGCCAAGATGTATCAATGGACGGCCAGCGTGGAGCGTAAGTTCGGAACCAATATGGCGGGCGAGGTGGCTTATGTAGCCAGTCACGGTGCTAACCTGGCCTTCCCATCTGATCTTAACCAGATACCCGAGTCCAGGCTCTCGCCAACTTTCAGTCAAGCGAACACTCCGTATCCGCAATTCGGAACAATCCAGGGGAACCTTGGCGAATCTGTTTCCAACTACAACTCCTTACAGATGCAGTTTCAACGCCGGTTTACACGGGGCCTGACGTTTAATGCGAACTACGTCTGGTCGCACTTTTTGGATGATCAGGATTCGGCTGGGTGGGGCGGACGCGGTGGCACGCAGGTCTACCAAAATGCGTACAGCGCGGGCGCCAATTATGGCAGCTCCAATTTCGACCAGCGAAATGCAATCAAGGGAAGCGTTGTTTACGAGCTGCCCGTAGGCAGGGGAAGGCAGTTCCTGAGTACAAACCCGTACCTCGACGCAGTCGTTGGCGGGTGGCAAACCGCGGCAACTGTCGTGGTACATAGTGGGCAGCCGTATACTGTGGTTACGTCCTCGAACAACGCCGAGGCAGATAATCCCAACTCAAACGC
>JBAVUV010000152.1:0-2204 GCA_049696955.1 Candidatus Sulfotelmatobacter sp.
GCTGTGAGGTGCCCCCATAGGTAGATGAGGCGGTTCTTTCCCGGCGCTACTTCTTTCAAGAGTTGGTCGTCTGTGAGGTTTGAAAGCGCCTTGTTCGCTCTCTCCAAGACAAGCCGCCACGAATTAATCGCCACTTGCACTGACAATTCGTGCGAGGTCACTGTCATAAGCCTCTCCTTCAATCCCGTCAAGTATCTGTCCCAGATAGAGTGCTGAAGAGACCGGTTGGTCGCAGAATATTAGCGGCCTAGCCCTTCGTTTTGAGTTTGCCATGCTTGAGAGGCATCGATACGTTGTTCAACCCGAGTCAATTCGTGATTGCTGAGCAATGCACGAACGTGCTTAGGGGATCACGTCGATTGCATCGACCCGTGAGGGATAGAACGCCAGGTGTTCCTTAATGCCGGCGACGGCTTCGTATGGCTTTTCGTATGTCCAAACGGCGTACTCCGATTTCGATCCGCCAATGGGAATGCTGTAGTAGGTACAATCGCCCTTGTACGGACAATAGGTGTAATGCGTGGTGCGCACGAGCAACGACATGTCCGCATCCTTGCGCGGCAAATAGTAAACCGGCGGATACCCCTTCTCTTCGAGCCGAAGCGCTTGCGCCGATTCAGCGACAATCTTCCCGGCTATCGTTACACGCACCTTTCCTACAGCCGGCGAAATTGTGATCGGATGGTCAGGCCCTGGAATTCTGATCTCCTTGCCGGTGGTCGACTTGGTATGCATTGTGCTCCTCACATTGTCAGTCATAGCTTTGAACCTCCATCGACTGGGATGCTCGCCCCTGTGATCCAGCGCGCCGCCTCCGAGGCCAGGAACGCGACTACGTCTGCTACATCTTCCGGCTTGCCGATTCGCTTGAGAGCTTGCATCCCGAGAGGGACCTCGCGCCCTGCTTCTGTCTTTGTAAAGTTCGACATATCCGTGTCGATCACACCGGGAGCGACCGCGTTTACGCGAATGCCTTGCGGCCCGAGAATGGCAGCCCAGTTCTTGACCAGAGTTTCTAATGCTCCTTTGGTCGCGGCGTAGGCAAGGATCGAGGGGCTGTCCACGCCAGGCTTGCCAACTACAGCGTGGGCCCCGATCGAAGAGATCACGATGATGTTCGAGCCTTCGCCGAGGACGGGCAGGAGTTGCTGCACGAGGAAAAACGGGCTTCGCACATTCGTCGCAAAGAGATTGTCGAAATCCTCTACCGTGTGGTCCTTGATAGTTGCAGACTTGGAAATACCGGCATTGAGCACAAGCACATCCAATCGTTCGCCGACGATCGACCGAACTTCCTTGGCCAGCAGTGTTGCCCCCTCTGCTGATCCCAAATCTGCCCGGATCCCATCCGCACGTCCGCCGTGTGAACGGATCGCGGCTACGACAGATTCGGCATCCTGCGCGGAACGGCCATAGTGAACCAGGACTCGCGCCCCGGCCTGGGCAAGCGCGAATGCCGTCGCGCGGCCAATACCGCGGGACGCCCCGGTGACCAGCGCTGTTTTGTTTTGCAACGTTGCCATTTTACTTTCCCTCACAATTCAGTGCGTCAAAGGTCATGCGGCGCGATAAAATGCCGAAGAATTCTCGGCATGCTTGCCAGGCATGAGTCAAAGTTTCACGCAATGCATCCCAAAGCTCATCACTTCATCAGATGTCGTAGCAAACTGCAGGTCGCAGCCAGGAGAGATACTTTATAAGCTGAGCAGCAATGCTTTTGAAGTATGTTGAGGAACGATGGAATTACGACACCTGCGTTATTTCGTTGCGGTCGCCGAAACCGAAAGCCTGACCTTGGCGGCAAAGTCCAGATTGCACACTTCGCAGCCTTCGCTCAGCCGCCAGATCCGGGACCTTGAGGAAGAAATTGGCGTCCAACTCATGAGGCGCACGGCTCGCGGCGTCGAGCTGACACCGGCGGGGCGAGCCTTTCTCGATCACGCGCGGGGAGTTCTGTTGCAGGTTGACGCGGCGGCCGAATCTGCGCGCCGGGCTGTTCATCCCGCCAAGCCCTGTTTCTCGATGGGCTTTCTGACCGGACACGAATTGACGTGGATGCCCGAAGCCTTGCGCATCCTGCGCGACGAACTGCCGAACATCGACGTGATGATATCGAGTCAAGCCTCCCCGCTGCTTGCCGACGGCCTCTCGACAGGGAAAATCGATGCGGCCTTTCTTCGGCGGGAAAAAGGAGTGGCAGGGTT
>JBAVUV010000153.1:0-1984 GCA_049696955.1 Candidatus Sulfotelmatobacter sp.
AGGCAGCACGTGGTGCTTCTGTCCGGTGCTCGGTTGTAGCTTCCGGCAAATTAGTAATTAGTGAACAAAGACTTGCTAGTACCAATCCGGCTGGCTTGTGAAATATTATTTCCCGCTCAAGTCGATAGTTCACACTACCGTTTGATCGCGAACGATTAAATTGTTGATTTCATGGTGGCCAGGGGTGGAATTGAACCACCGACACGCGGATGTTCAGTCCAGGGCTGAAAACAACTCAATCTATTGACTAGATTCGGATTTCTCGAGGCTAATCATGGAATATTTTGCGCAGTCTCGCCGAGATAGGTATCTGATTTGTATAGATACAGCCAAATAATATTCCATGATTCGCCCGTCGACCCTAAGCGGCCTCTAGATGATTCCAAGCCGCTCCCACCAGTCCTGCGCGGCATGCATCACACGCACGATGGATGCGCCGTCGTGGCGATGCAGGTAGAAGATCAGGAATTTCTCGAATTCCTGTACCCGCCATTTTCTGAGTCCAGCCAACTGCGGAGCGCGCAGCGTCAGCGCTGCGCCGATCTCCGGTTGTTCCGCGAGCAGAGCGAAGGTCACGCCAGCTTGTCTTAGGAAGCGATCCGCCGTTTCCTCGCCAGCGTTCTCGGCAAGGTACACGTAGTGCTCAACGAGATCCCTCCTCGCTGCCGGACGCTTATAGACGTGCGGCATTACTTGCCGCGTTTCTTATTAGCGGCAATGCGCGCCCGGGCCTCTTTGCGAATGGCCATCCAGTCACTACGCGTCAATTCACTCTCTTCGCCCTGCAGCCCCTCGAGCAACAGTGTCTCGAGTCGCTCTTCGGCCTTACGCTTCTCATCCTCGCGGATGAGCTCGCGAATGTACTCGCTGGCGCTGCTATAGCGACCGGCCGCAATCTGCCCGTCCACGAACTGTTTGAGAGGTTCGGGTAGTGAAATATTCATGCTTTCCACGGCCCTATGATGCACGTCAATGGCAGGAACTGTCAATATTTGCCATAAGGAGTTACCCCTCACGGGCCGCTCCAGCGAAAGGTCGATCAGTCGCCAACGGCACGGCGTACGCGATCGAAAACACCGCCGTATCCCCAAACCCCTGGAAAGGGAGCCGCCGCACCGGTCTCAAGCAGCCTGAAGGCTATCGATTGAATCTCGTCAGTCATAGATAGACGATTCGTTCCAAGATATAACCTGACGCCACGTCGAGCCATTTCGAAACATAAGTCATGCAGGACGACACTGAACAGACTCAAGTACACCGACGCCGGCGACCTGCCCAGGACACCCAACGAGACGCTTTGCGCGACGCCATCGCGCGAGAGGAGCTTGTTTTCGCCAAACTACAAGCCGATCAAGCTGAGTCAATGCGTCGCCTCACCGCCCTTCGAGCAGAGCTGGCCGCGTTCGACGCCGAAGCAGAAATCCACGCGAGCAAGACCCTTTCCCTCGAAGCTCCGATTCCCCGTACACCAGCCGACAAGGTGAGGCTGTTTCGCTCGCTGTTTCGCGGGCGTGAGGAAGTCTTTCCGACTCGATTCGAGAGTAGAAGGACTGAAGTGGTAGGAAAATAAGGAGATTTGTGGTGGCCAGGGGTGGAATTGAACCACCGACACGCGGATTTTCAGTCCGCTGCTCTACCAACTGAGCTACCTGGCCGCCGGGGAAAGGGCGCGTATTAGACCGGGGGCGCGCGGCGATCGTCAACCCTTGCGCCGGCCTCGGCGCACAAATCGCCTCAACTGCTGCCTGGTTCGACAAATTCGCCCGGCTTGGCCGAACCGCTGCCGAACAGGAACTTCTCCATTTCGGTTTCGAGGAACTTGCGCGATTTCGGGTCCACCGGCGTCAGCCGATACTCGTTGATCAGCATGATCTGATGCGAACGCCAGCGCTCCCAGCCTTCCTTGGATATGTTCTCGAAGATGCGCTGTCCGAGCGCACCGGGATATGGGGGCCGATCGAGGCCCGGAGCCTCGCGCTTGAGC
>JBAVUV010000154.1:0-1646 GCA_049696955.1 Candidatus Sulfotelmatobacter sp.
TCTCAGCCTTGCCGATAACAAATTCTTCGCCTCCACAACTTCTTTAATGCTGCTTGCTTTGCTTACCCTTCTTAATATCGTCGGCCTTGGCGTCGGAAAGTGGATTAACAACCTTGGCGCGATAGGAACCTTCATCGCCGCTGCAGTTCTAATTGGCTTAGGCGCAATCGTTTGGTGGCGATTCGGTACCAGCATCACTCTTTCGGACTTCAAAGTTCCCGCCAATCCCCGTTTCGTGATGAACTCCTTCGGCGTGATCTGCTTCGGGCTCGTTGGCCTGGAACTTGCCTCCGTCATGGGCGATGAAATCCAAGACCCGCGCCGCACTCTTCCCGGCGCGGTGGCGCTGGGCGGAATTCTTTCCGGCGCTCTCTATGTTGGCGCAACCCTCACTCTGCTCATCGCCGTGGGTAAGGACGTAAACGTTCTTCAGGGAATCGTTCAGGCCGTTACTCACATGGCGGCGCGCGTCGGCATTGGATGGATCGTCGTTCCGTTCGCACTGATGCTGAGCCTTTCCATCGCAGGCATCGGCTCGGCCTGGATGGGTGGCGCCGCCCGCATTCCATTCGTCGCCGGCCTCGATTCCTATATGCCGTCCTGGCTCGGCAAGATTCACCCTCGCTACGCAACCCCTTATGCCGCGCTGATCGTCCAGGCAATTGTCTCTGCGTTGCTGGTAGTCATGAATTTCCTCGGTGCCGGCGTTCAAGAGACTTTTCAAAAACTCCTATCGCTCGCGGTCGTTCTGCAACTTGTCCCTTTCCTATATATGTTCGGGGCGCTGATACGATTTGGTGTGAAAGAAGTTAAGCCGCAAGGCCAGTACAACCGCGTAACGCTTCTGCTCGCAGGTACCAGCGGATTGCTCACAACGGTTCTTGGTATCACGCTCGTGTTTTTCCCGGCTCAGCAGATCACATCGTTGTGGCTTTATGAGCTCTGGATGTTCGGCGGTACGCTCTTTTTCGTCGGCCTCGCCGCTTTCTTTTTCTTTGTCTACGGCCGCCACAAGATTGCAACGAAAATCGGGAAGGGCACGACTTCAGTCGTGCCGTCAGCACAATGAATGAAAAGCGGCTTTAGCCGCTGAGGCGACCAGGAGGTGAACCAATGCCGGGTGGAGTGAAGACAGAAGTAAAAACCTATCAGATGTACATCAACGGCGAGTGGACCGCGAGCAAATCGTCGAAGACTTTCCCGGTCTACGACCCCTCCACCGAAGAAGTCATCGCTCAAGTTCCAGATGCCGGAGCCGACGACGTAAATCGAGCCGTTGCTGCTGCCAAAGCAGCATTTGAAGAAGGCGCGTGGGCCACTTCAACCGCACAAGAGCGTGGCCGCGTACTCTTCCGACTCTCGGAAAAAATACGCGCTAACCTGCCCGCGCTCGCCGAACTCGAATGCCGCAACACCGGCAAGCCCATCGTCGAAGCCGAATTCGACATCAACGATGCGGCCACCTGCTTCGAATACTACGGCGGTCTCGCCACTAAAGTCGTCGGCTACGTCAATCCGGTCCCCGACAATGCAATGTCTCTATCGCTCAAAGAGCCCGTCGGCGTCGCCGGGCAAATCATTCCGTGGAATTATCCGCTGCTTATGGCCGCATGGAAACTCGCCCCCGCCATCGCTGCTGGATGCAC
>JBAVUV010000155.1:0-2360 GCA_049696955.1 Candidatus Sulfotelmatobacter sp.
CATGAGTGCTGGGGTGACCACTACGGCTAGATCCACTGGCTTGGGAATGTCGCCAACGCTTTTGTAAGCCTTAAGTCCTAGGACCTCTGAATGGCCGGGATTAACGGCATATACTTTCGAGCGAAAACGGCTTTCAATCAGATTCGATAGAACCGTTCTACCCACAGTACCGGGCCGCTCGGTCGCGCCGATCACTGCCACGGAGTCAGGGACGAATAAGCCGTCCAAACCAGGTCTCGCTCTAGCTTTCGCCGATTTCTGCGGCGCAGTCCGTGTTTGCTCACCCAGACTCTCTTGCATGGGACCCACAGAACGTCTTCGCCAAGGATATCAGCAGACATGTAGCCCGAGATCCTCCGACTGCTGTGAATGCTTGCTGATCTCGATCCGGGCTTCAAACTTCTGTGTTGTTGCTGCACGCGACACCAGACACCGCGCCTCGGCTTTATGCAAGAGACTGTTCGCCCTCTCCCGTTGCTCTTCATTAAGAATCGTCAGGCTGGGACGGATGGCAATCTCGCTGAAGCAATAGCCATTGTCTGTTTTACTAACGGTTCCTTCCGCTTCCACTGCCAAGTCCGTGTATTCGAATTTCGAGTGCTCCGCGATCGCCTGGAACGTCGTCGTAAAGCAACTCGCAAGCGCAGTCATCAAAAGGTCTTCGGGTGTCCACCTGCCTTCGAGGCCGCCGAACTGAGGTGGAGCGGTGAAATGAATTGCGTTAGGGGCGGATTCGGAATTGGCGATACCCGTCTGTCCTGACGTCCACCAAGCTACAACGCGGTACTTATGTTCATTTTCCATTTTGCACTCCGGGTCTTGCTTGCGTTTTCCAAAAGTCGTGGTTGCTGACCCTCCCAACTGATTCTGAGGCTGGGAAAGTTACGGTTATCAGCAATTGTTCCTCATGATTCTGCGCCGGTGGACCTATCAAAGCGGTGGCCTAGATCACGGCTGTTCGTGATGCCAATCACACATCGGGTGCTACAATACGCTCACTTGAAAGGTGCTGAATGCGCGCCCCTTACGGCTTGAATATCATCGATAATTGCCTCATCTGTCCCGTCCGTGAGGAGCATCTATTCTGCAATTTACCCTTGCCTGCAGTACAAAAACTCAATGAAATCAAGTCCACTGCGGTTTATCCGAAATCGACCATGCTATTCATCGAGGGCCAACAACCGCGTGGGGTATTCGTGCTCTGTGCGGGAAAGGCGAAACTCTTTACATCTTCGAGCGATGGTAAAACTATCATTACCAAGATTTCGGAGGCTGGGGACGTCTTGGGTCTGAACGCGACTATTTCCAATCGGCCTTATGAGGTTACAGCCGAGATGATCGAACCGGGCCAGGCCAATTTCATTGCCCGCGACGCGCTGCTGCAATTCCTGCGCGAATACGGAGAGGTGGCATTGCGTGTTGCGGAGCAACTCAGCCATAACTACTACACCGCGCATGAGGAAATCCGTACTTTAGGGTTGACGAGTTCACCTTCAGAGAAGTTCGCGAAGCTACTACTCTCATGGTCGCCCAATGCGGAGAACGAGACCGAGCCTGCGCATCTGAAATTGACGCTCACGCATGAAGAAATCGCGGAAATGATTGGCACCACGCGCGAGACGGTCAGTCGTTTATTCTCCGATTTCAAAAAAAAGCAGTTCTTGCAGTTGAAGGGCTCCACCCTGATCATTCGTAATAAACCTGCCCTGGAGAAAATCGTAAACTCCTGAGTGGCGTCGTCGGCTGAACGCCACTCTGCGCGAACCGACAGGCAACCTGTTTCCCTAAGCTTCTGCGAGCTTGGAGAATTCGACGCGTGCCTCCAACAACGGATCCGTCAATTTCGCAAGCTGCTGTTCGATCCGGGTGATCTCGCTGCGCAACCAGCCGGTGAGGGCTTCTTCCAATTCCAGTTGCGTGCCGCAGCGATAGAAATAATCAATGGTTTGCCCTTTTTCATTGAGTGGGATAAAGCGGCACGGCGAGCTCTCGCTCCGCAGTTCACTGGGAACGAACTTTATCAATCGACATTCGTTGCATGGATGAGGGTGCGCCGGATCGCCCAGGTTCGGACAACTGGGAGAGTCTTCCAAGATATAGGGAGGGCGCCAAGGTGTGCGGGGAGAGCGTCCGTAGCCTCCATCCTCCACAAATTTCAGCTCAAACCTGAGCAGTTCCAGCATTTCCCGTCGATCTTGTGCCATATATCACCTCTCGCTCTATGGAGTATGTTCGCAGAACGCCACTTGGGCTGCGGTGATGCTGGTCACGTGATTCTGTGACCTGAATCACAGGCGTGGGGTGGACCGCTGGCAACGCGAACATTTCCATACTTGAAGCCTCGCTTTCGCCCTCAAGTC
>JBAVUV010000156.1:0-2533 GCA_049696955.1 Candidatus Sulfotelmatobacter sp.
AATGGCTCTGACGCGCTCCGTGACAAATCAATCGCATCGCGAACCAGAACTGTGTCGGGTACTTTGATTCCCGCTAAAACCATTTCCTACCTCTCTCGCTTTCATCTAGTCCGTGGTCGGCGATTGGCTTAAGCCGCCGTTCCGTTCGTGCGCAGATCGGTTATCGGTACCCAACCGAATGGTGCTGCACAAAAAGCGTTGCCGATAGTAAGAACCTTCGCGGCTAGGTCGCTCCCTCACACGCCGCTCGCCTTGATACTGTTGAGGACGGTGTTGTCCCAGTAAGCATCGAGCCGAGTGATCTTGGAATTCGAGTCGAAACGCAGAATGTAGCAGTGAGGGATGTGTACGTCCTGGCCCTTCTTTGCAATCCCAGGCACTTCGACAGGCACGGGCCCGCTCATCTCGGATTGGATCACCACTATGTTCCCCTCGGCAGGGATCAGCTCGATCACTTTGACTCGAAAGTCCGGGACTGCATTCGGAAACGCGCGCCAAACAACATCGATGCCACCACGGATCGGCACAACGCTCTCGCGGCCGTACGGAGCATATCGTCCGAGCGCGCCATCTGCGCAGAGAGCGACCATGCCATCAACGTCGTGGGCATCGTAGGCAGTGAAGAACTGTTGGGCAGCTGATAGGTAGTCTTTCGTATTCGTTTTCACCTCTGTGCTCCTTTGGATCGCTTTTTCTGGGCTTTGCGGCCTAGTATTCAAACCACTGGCTGAGCGCCTTGACCTTTTCCTCCGTATACGGCGGGAACAGGTGTTCGATGGCGACTTCGGGCGGCGAAATCAGAACCGATTTCGCGTGCGTGAGAGCATCAAACCCGGCCTTGCCGTAGTAGTGACCGATACCCGAGAATCCGACGCCTCCGAAAGGCATGGTTTCGATAAACAGGTGAATGTTCACCTGATTGATCGCGCCCCCGCCGAACGACAAGCTCGCGAGAAAGTGATCGATCGACTTCTGATCTCGGCTGAAGAGGAAGCCGGAAAGAGGCTTCGGATGCTTCTTCACCTCGCGAATGGCAGCATCCATGTCTTTGTAGGTGAGGATTGGGAGAATCGGCCCGAAGATTTCGTCCTCCATGATCGGGTCGTCCCAAGTCACCGGATAGATGATCGTGGGATCGAGATAGCGTGCCTCCGGGTCGGAACCCCCGCCTATCACAACTTTTTTTTGATCGATGAGTCCCGCCAAGCGTTCGGTGGCCTTTGGGCTGATAATGCGGGAGTAGTCGTCGGGCCTGCTCTTGGGGTTAGTCCCGTACAACTCAACCATCGCCTTCTTGCACTCCGCAACAAACTCCTCTGCGATTGATTCGTGCACGTAGGCGTATCCGGGCGAGGTGCACCATTGGCCGCCCCAAGCCGTCGCACCCCAGGCGATCTTCTTGGCTGCATCCGGGATATTGGCTGTTGCGTCCACGAAGGCTGGGTTCTGGCCGCCTAGTTCGAGAAGGACGGGAGTGAGATTCTTTGCAGCCGCCTCCATGACGATCTTGCCAACCTTGATGCTACCGGTGAAGAAGATGAAGTCGAAGGGTAGCTTGAGCAGTTCCGTCACCTCGTCTTTGCTGCCGGTGACGGCAGTGACGGCTCGAGGATCGAAATATTTTGGCATGAGATCGAGCAAGACCTTACTGGTGGCGGGCAAACCCTCGGAGAGTTGGCGGATGCATGGATTGCCCGCCGCAAGAACTTGGCACGCCGGGTCGAAAAGCAGGGTCAATGGCCCATTGAACGGACCAATCACCAAGGTGACGCCGTAAGGTTCCCGATAGACCTTGGCAGTATGCCCGCTCTCCCGAAGGGCTTTCGGCATGACGACATCTACAGGCTTCATCCATTCTTTCAGCTCTTGCTTCGCGAAGGCGGCGGTTCCGACTGGCGCCATAATCTCGAAGACTTTCTCTTGACTGGCCGTCTTGAAGTCGCTGCTCATCGCAGCCACAAGAGTCTCGGCGTTCTCATTGCACAAGTTCTGAAGGCGTGTCAGTTGGTCGATGCGCCACTCGTAAGATTTAGTCGCGTCCGAATCGAAATATGCTTTCTGCTTATCGAGGATTTCCTGGAACTGATTCATCTGCGTCTCCTTCGCATATCGGTTTGTCGACGCCGCTTTGCAGCGCGTCCGTGAACTTCTTTACGCCATCGTCAGAACCATGCGGAATCGCGCGGCGCCTGACATCATGCGTCGATACGCTTCTTCGGCCTTCTCCAGCGGAAGAGTTTCGATCATGGGCCGAACGTCAGTGAGGACGCTGAAGTCAAGGGTGTCCTGGGTCTCGATCGCTCTTCCGGTCAGGCTGCCGATGACCGATCGGCCCCCAAAAATGAGCGGCACACCGTTGACCGGAATTGGATCGCCCGAGACACCAACCACGACGAGCTTCCCGCGAACCGAGAGGCCGGAAAGCAGGCTGGCGATTGCAGCTCCGCTGGGCGCGGTCGCCAGGATCACATCGGCACCTCCGATTTTTTGCAGCGCGGCTCCCGCATCCTCAGCCTTGGCGTCGATGTAAATG
>JBAVUV010000157.1:0-2129 GCA_049696955.1 Candidatus Sulfotelmatobacter sp.
CTCTTCATCGCTGTCTTGATTCCGCTGCTCTGTGCGGCCGGATGGTGGTATTTCCGTGAGCAACCCCTTCCCGATTACGGGCCCGCATATCGCGAGTATGCGTACGTCAGCAATGGCAAAAGCAACACCGTTACGGTGATTGATCTGCGGACTTTTCAATTGACGAAAACCATTCCTGTGGGTGTCTCACCGACCGGGATTGCGGCCAACAGCAAAAAGAATGAAATCTATGTGGTGAACTCCGGATCGAACAACGTCAGCGTGATCGATGCCGAAAAGAATGCCGTCGTGGCGACGATTGGAGTTCACGGACGCCCATATTTTATCGACGTAGCCGAAGACGGCAGGCGCGCGTATGTGGCCAACTCAGGGTCAGCAAATGTCTCGGTGATAGACCTGGAGACGCGTACGGTTCTGGGAAATGTACGAGTAGGTTCCCAGCCGGGACTCGCCCGAGTTTCGCCGGACGGAGCAACCGTGATAGTTTCCAATCGCGTCGACAATACGGTTTCGGTGATCGACGCCAGGTCGCTGCGGGTGCGGGCGACGCTACCAGTTTGCCAACAGCCGGAGGATATCGCCATTCTTCCGAATTCGAGTAAGGCATTTGTGGCGTGTTCCGGTTCGTCGCAAGTAGCCTCTATTGCTCTCAAGGCGGCTGGCGGCGAAGCGGCCAACGATCACGTTCTCGCACTGTTGGATGTCGGGCGCACGCCGGTGAATCTGGCATTGAAGCCGGATGGCGGTGAATTAATGGTTTGTGATTTCGATTCCGACAGCATTTCGATTGTCGAAACCGCGAACGATGAAGTGGGCAGCAGCGTATTAATCGGGCAGCACCCCGCGCATGGGATCGTTTCTCTTGATAACTCCCGGCTATACGTCAGCAACTTCGGATCGGATAGCGTAGCAGTTTATGACATCGATCTGGGCAGACGTATTGCCACGACGCCTGTGGGCAGCCATCCCGATGGGTTGGCGTTGTCACCAGACCAGAGGTATTTGCTGGTACTCGATACCCAAGCCGGGGATGTGACCGTGATTCAGAAACGCACAGCACGAAAACTGGAGCCGACGGAGTATTCGTTGCTCACGATGATCCCGGTAGGTGTACAGCCCAATGGAATTGCGGTGAAGTCATTCATGGTCAGCAGGCCGCCATCAATGAAATGAGGCCGATTGAGTGCTTGAGGAATTCTAACCAGCCGATTTTTACAAAGCGGAGACCGTCCTGGAGCAGAATTTATCGAGAGCCGCTTTGAGATCGGCGGCGATGGCCGGGGCTTCGCGGGATTCGATGTCACGGCGGGGCATCATGTAGACGAGTTGGCCGTCGCGGAGAATGGCGATGGAAGGCGAGGACGGCGGCTGACCAGTGAAATAGCTTCGGGCGCGTTCGGTGGCCTCGGCGTCTTGTCCGGCAAACACGGTGAAGGCCTTATCGGGATGCGCAGCCTTTTCCAGGGCCATGCGGACGGCTGGACGCATACGACCAGCGGCACATCCGCAAATCGAATTCACGATCACCAGGGTCGTGCCGGGCCGAGCTTTCAGCTCATGATCGACGGCGTCGGCTGTGCGCAACTCTTCGATGCCCAGCCGAGTTAACTCTTCGCGCATCGGGATAACCATAATTTCCGGATACATGGTGAATTCTCCTTCATCTTCCAAAGTTCATAATCACAAGCTTGATTCTAACTCAGAAATCGCTCGATCGATCTTGAGAACTTGATTCTCTGGCAGGGCATATGTGGCAGAGCTTACGCTCGCCTGAGAATCTGCGCAGTGAGCAACCCCTCCGCTCGTGAAAGCAACGAAGAGTGGGTTAACTTCGAGGATTGCTGTGAAATCAAAGGAGGCCATTGCAGATGGACAAAGGCTCGCGGTTTTTCAGTTCATGGATATTGGCGGGCGCGCTAACATTTTCAGTATTGGGCACAGCGTGCGCGCATCATCACTATTACCGGGTCTACGACCCCTATTACAGCGATTACCATGTTTGGAACCACGATGAAGAAGTGTATTACTCGCAGTGGGCGCACGAAAACCACCGCGACGAACACAGGGACTTCCGCAAGCTACCTCCCGAAGAACAGAAAGAATATTGGACCTGGCGCCACAGTCACGGG
>JBAVUV010000158.1:0-15733 GCA_049696955.1 Candidatus Sulfotelmatobacter sp.
TCCCAGAGGAGCCGTTTGAGCTATTCAAAGCGGCTACTCGCGGGGCGCCGAAACGCGCCCATGAAATCGTCCAATTCCAGGAGAGAGAACGGCTTTTTCAGAACCGGCGACGCAGTGATAAACGCGAACTTTTGTTTGGGATTCTTCTCACGCAGAGCATCAATAAATTTGGCACCTCCGGCGCGTGAACTGCGGAGGAATTTCAGAGCGATGACAACAAGGTCATGGGGCCCGTTTTCGCAGTAAATGCGGAACGCTTCATTGCAGTTTAGCGCCAGGCCAACCTCGTAACCGAGCTTGTTGAGCATAACGCCAGTAACTTTCAATACCGCATCTTCCGCTTCGACTACCAGAACCTTCATCGGTTTCTCCCGTGTTTCATCCTCGAATCTTAGGCAGAAAATAAGGATGATGAAAGAGACCACTCTGGTGCTGGGAGACGCACGCCCGCGCCGCCAGCCATCCCCCTCGGCCCGCGCACTCAAGTTCGCTGATCCTCGCATTTGACGCGAGCGAAACACATGCCATCACTCTGAAAAGGTATGGATACAGGGAATTCGACAATGAGGAAAACGAGAGTGTGTACATCGTTTGAACCGGCACACACGATCCCGTCAAACGGCGGTGACCAAGGTCAATGCGTGTAATGGCAATTCTACGTCGCCTGCGCGTTGGCTGTTACCATTGCGGCATGTTCAATTTTGGGAGACCGAAAACAGCTGGCGACTGGATAATTCACATCGCGGGGGCTATCGTCGCAATATTCCTCATCTGGTGGATGCTACGAATGTACGTGCTGTGAATGCACTCAAAACCCTTCGGCGTGGTCAATGAGCGCTAGGGTCTACCCGGCGACTGTCGCTAACAGATGATTTCACTCACTGACTAAGTCTTTACCTCCACTTCTTGTGCCCTTCCCGATCTTCGTCACGCGGCGCTTAAGCGCCGCTCTTCCAGTGTATCGTCGTCGGAGAGAAGAACTCCCACTTCTCGCAAAGGATGCGAGAAGTGGGGCACCCGGTTTAGATCACGATCACATACGTCCCTGGCGTTCGTGGTGGGACAGCCGAGGGCGGCTGTCCCCACATAGGCGGGGATCTGAATTCATTGTCTACTTAAGTAGACTTTACGGTTGTGCTATGGGGATGGGAAAGTGGAGTAGGTTCCGAGAATTGCGTGGCGGTGCGGGGCGCGGTTTTTGTGGGGCTGGAGGCGAACAGCAGGTTCCTGGACGGCGCCGTCGCTATCGCTCCGGCTTGCTCGGAATGACAAGAGGCTTGGGTGAGGGCGGGGAATACAGGGGTCCGCTTCGGCCGGACCATCCCCGCGCAGCAAATCCCAAGCCTGCAGATACTCCCCATACTTCGATCCCTCCAGATGATTGACCGGATTGAGGCTTGCGCGGAGGAATATTTCGTTTTGGAGATGGAAAAATTGAAAGAGGCCGAAGAAGATGCGGCGGAGAACGGCTGAACAACCGGGAGATAGAAGAAGAATGATTTTGCAGAGATCTCAATTTGAGAGGACGGCGACGCGCGCTGCGCCGTACAGTCCGGCATCGCTGCCGAGCTGGGCGCGGGTGATGATGGTTTTGCGGGCGCAGGCGCCGGATTCTTCCCCGTCTTTTTCCTTTTGTGAAGAATCGTTTGTCGTCACGTGGGGATTGTCTGGCGCTGTGGCGGCGTAGACCAAAGATCGGGCACGGAGTTCTTCGAACATCGTAGGAGCGTAGGCATCCCATGCGCTGACGACGCCGCCGCCGAGGACGTACATGTCGAGATTCAAAATGTTGACGATGCCGGCGAGCATGATGCCAAGGTATCGTCCGAAGGTGTGGAAGATGCGGCGGGAGGGTTCGTCTCCGCGCATCGCGAGGTTGTAGATCGACTGCGCGCCGAACTCGGGATCGGAGGATGCGGCTTTCGCCAGGGCTGGCGCCTGGCCGGTGGCGATCGCTTCTTTCGCCATGCGCAGGATGGCGCTGGCGGAGGCGTAACGCTCCGCGCATCCGTGGTTGCCGCAGCCGCAGGGCACGCCTTCGGGTTCGACGGTGACGTGGCCGTATTCGCCGGCCATGCCGTTCATGCCATGCCAGATTTTTCCGCCGAGCACGATGCCGCCGCCGATTCCTGTGCCCAGCGTGACTACGGCCATGTTCGGCACGCCGCGCGCTGCGCCCAGCCACTGCTCGCCAAGCGCAGCGACGTTGGCGTCATTTTCAAGGACCACGCGGGCGCTGCTTTTCTGAATTCCGTCTTTCTGAATCCCCAGGCGGCGTTCGATTTCCGCGCGCACGGGATATTCTTCAAAGCCCGGAAGGTTGGCGGATTTGCGCAGCATTCCGGTGTGCAGATCGACGATGCCGGGGATGCCGATACCGGCGCCCATGAATTTTCCTTCCTGCTGATATTTTCCGGAGAGCTGCCGGATCGCGTCGCACATTTCCGTGATGACGTGGTTGGGGCCAAGAGCGGTTTTGGTGGCGAGGGTGACTTTTTCGAGAAGCTGTCCGTCGGCGGAGACGGCGGCGACGCGCAGGTTGGTGCCGCCGAGATCGACTCCGATGGAAAAATCGGGCATGGATTAGGAATAGCAGACTTAGGGGCAGAAATGCACTGTGATTTCAATTGCCGATTGCCGATTTCCAATTGTCGATTTACGAGCTTCACAGAGGCGGGTTTTCAATTGGCAATTGGAACTTGGCAATTGGCACTCGAAAATCTACTTCTGGCATTTCGGGCAGTAGTGGCTGCTGCGGCCACCGATGACGATTCGTTTGATGGGAGTTTTGCAGACCAGGCAGGGCTTGCCTTCGCGGCCGTAGACGCGGTGCTTGAATTGGAAAAATCCTTCTTCGCCATCGGAATCAACATAATCTGAGATGGAAGAGCCTCCGGCGGCGATGGCTTCGCGGAGAACTTTCTGCACGGCTTTGAAAAGCCTGTCGAGCTGATCGCGGGTCAGCGAAGAGGCGCGGCGGCGCGGACGGATTTTGGCGCGGAACAAAGATTCATCGGCGTAAATGTTTCCTACGCCGCGCAGAAGCTTCTGATTGAGTAACGCGCTTTTGATGGGAGTCTTGCGACGGCGGAACAAGGCGATGAAATGCTCAAGACCGGCTTCCAGCGGCTCGATGCCGGCGGCTGCGAAATCTCCGGAGGCGGCGACGCTCAAACGTCCGAAGCGTCGGGGATCGACAAAGCGAAGCTCGCGGCCAGAGGCGAGCTTTGCTATCGCGTGCGTGTGCTTGACGATCTCCGATTGCGGATCGCAGACTTGCAGACGGCCGCTCATGCCGAGATGGACGATAAATTGGGTTGTGGTTTCGGGTCTGGGTGCTTTCGGGGGCGGGTGAGAAGTCCGACGTTTAGCGGGCGAAGGCGCCCGCTCTACATCTTTACGATCCAGGTCGAAGACGATGTGTTTGCCGGCGCGGCGGACGGCGAGAATGCGCGTGTGTTCCACGGCAGAGGCGATTTCTGGGGCGGGGGATTTCAGGGGCTCGGGCTTTTCTCCGAGCCAGATGGATTCGATCACATCTCCGGAAATGCGCTGGTTGAGGCCTCGGGCGATGGTTTCAACTTCGGGGAGTTCGGGCATGCCTTGATTAGTTTACAAGGGCACGGCATAGAGCGACCACGGGGCTAAAGCCCCTAGTCAAAAACGGAGAGGCTTGAACGCAGCGCTGGAAGCGCTGCGCCACCCAAAGGCGGTTGCGCCGGCTTTTGTGACTCCCACTTCTCGCAAAGGACGCGAGAAATGGGGCACCCACACTTAGGATTCCCTAGGCTTTAGTCTTTTAGC
Source organism: Candidatus Sulfotelmatobacter sp. (assembly GCA_049696955.1). Taxonomy (GTDB): domain Bacteria; phylum Acidobacteriota; class Terriglobia; order Terriglobales; family Acidobacteriaceae; genus Sulfotelmatobacter. The sequence goes on from JBAVUV010000158.1 coordinate 3,805, forward strand.
GGGACCACGGCTTGGCCGTCACGGCAGAAGGTGGCGACTTTTTGCAGGTCGCCGTTGGCGAGGGGCAGGGTCATGACGGGGCCGTAGCAGTAGACGGCGTGCCCGGTGGCGGCGAAGTACCAGCGTCCGCCTTTGGAGTGTTGCTCCATGTGGCCGGTGGGACGGCGTGGCGGCGGCGTAGGGTTCGCCACCGTCATGCTGAACGTGGTGCTCGGCGTCATACAAAACGCCGTAATGAACAACAAGGCTAGGGTCAGGGCCTTCATGGTGAATCTCCTGCTAATCTCCGCGAGTTTCGTTGCTGTCTGAAACTTGCGTGTTGGAAACAATTCTTAAAACCTGGGCTAAAGGGTAATTAATTCGCGGCGCTGATCTCCTAAATCCGAAGCGGGCATGGGTGGAACCTGGGTCTCGGGTTTTGCACTCTTGCCGGCCCGGCTTGGAGAATGGCGCCGTGGTATCTGGGTTGACGGAGTTTTGGTCGATTGAGTCTGGGTTGGCGGAGTTTGCGCGTGGCTCAACGGGGTCTGGGGAGAAGATTTCTTTGTCTGGGTTTGGGCCTGGGCCAGCTTGTCAGATACTGCTCTGCCCTTCAGGGCCCAAAGTTGCCGGCTGTCACCAAGCAACACCTGAATCAGATTTCGCTGCGATTGGATGGTCGAGCCTTGTTTCACGATCAGCAGGGTCATCAAACCGTAAGAAGCCATGAACACCACCGTAAGTAACGGCAGCAAAGTTCGTTGCTTCTTTGGAAGCAGAACCGGCTTCGGAGCTACAACCAGTCTCACCGCTGTGTTACCGAACAAAGTAGTCAAGCGCCACCCCAGGCTCTGCCCCGCTATAGCAGGCATAGGGGAGAATGCAGCTTGTGAGCCAATGGCAAGGAAGCATGGATCGGATTGAAATGGTTTGGGTTAGCGTGAGGGGAAGCCGCGCGGGTGGCTGGTCCAAGTGCAATTGAATGCACATTATGAGCAAGGGGAATTGCCGGGAGTGAGGATGTCTGACAACGGATCTTACGCGGCCAATTCGGCTTTGGTCTGCGGGAGGAGCTGTTGAAGAGCGCGCGGGTCTTCGGTTGCGCCAGCTTGCGTGGTTCCCACTTCTCGCAAAGGACGCGAGAAATGCGGCACCCAGCTTGAAAGAGCGCGCTGCGCTTACCTTCCGCCGAGCAGGAGTTTCGCGATGGTGGCCAGCTGCATGTTGGACGTGCCCTCGTAGATTTTGCCGATCTTGGCATCGCGCCAATATTTTTCCACGGGATAATCTTTGGTGAAGCCGTAGCCGCCGTAAATTTCGACAGCCAGCGAAGTAACGCGCTCGGCTACCTGCGAAGCGAAGAGCTTGGTCATGGCGGCTTCTTTCACGAAGTTCACTCCCGCATCCTTCATGCGGGCGGCATTGTAGACCATGAGCCGCGCGGCTTCGATCTCGGTGGCCATCTGCGCAATCTGAAACTGGATGCCCTGGAAATCGGCGAGCGCCTTGCCGAATTGTTTACGCTCCTGAGCATATTTCGCCGCGAACTCCCACGCGCCGCGGGCCACGCCGATCATCTGGGCGCCTATCCCGATGCGGCCTTCGTTCAGAGTCTCGATTGCGATCTTGTAGCCTTTGCCGGGCTCGCCGAGAAGGTTTTCTTTGGGCACATGGCAATCTTCGAGAATCAGTTCGCAAGTGGATGAGGCGCGAATGCCGAGCTTGTCTTCTTTTTTGCCGACAGTGAATCCGGGGAAATCTTTTTCGATTAAGAATGCGGTGATGCCTTTGTATCCCGCCGACGGATCGATGGTGGCGAAGAGAACGAACAGTCCGGATTCTTTGGCGTTGGTGATCCAGAGCTTGCGGCCGTTGATGACGTAGTCGCTGCCTTTGAGTTCGGCACGGGTCTGCAGGGCAAAGGCATCGGAGCCGGAACCGGCTTCGCTCAGCGCGTACGCGCCGACGGTATCGGCGGCCATCTTCGGCAGGTAGCGCTTCTTCTGTTCAGTGGTGCCCCAGCGCAGGAGCGCGTTATTGACCAGCGTGTTCTGTACGTCGACCACGACGCCCGAGGAGGCGTCCACGCGCGAGAGCTCCTCGACCGCGAGGATTGCTTCGAAAAATTTGGCTCCGCCGCCGCCATATTGTTCGGGGATTTCGATGCCCATCAAACCGAGCTGAAAGAATTCCTGGATAAGGCTTTTTTCGAAGATGCCTTTTTCATCCATCTCTTTGACCAGCGGACGAATTTTGTCGTCGGCGAACTGGCGGATGTTGTCGCGAAAAAGAATTTCATCTTCGGTGAGCGTGGTCAGTGGCGCGGGAACGGCGGACTGGAGGGTCTCGGGCATATCAATACCTTCAGGCGGAGGAATGGCAAACTCGTAATTTTAGCACCCTTGGCGGCTGATGGCCGCCGCGGCAACTGAGTAGACGTGTCCTCTTTGTGACATTTGCAAGGGCTCCGATCTCGTGAAAAGGGCCGTCCTGCCTGCGCTCTCTTAAATCTCTGTTGCACACCTGCTGGTGCAAGACTATAGTTCTCGACGAAAGCTAGACTTGGGTCCCGATTGGTCTCAATGGGGGAGAGAGATTCGGGACCCTTTTGCTGTCGGCTTGATATCCAGACAGGACTCACTTCTCGATTCCGAATCGCGCTCCAAAGCGCCGCCCGGATATCCACTTCCCAAGAAACGAAGCGACGAGATAGCATTCATGTCTTCAAGGTGACGCACGCTTTGAATATTGTTTAACTGTTGAGAATGTTGTAGAGGAAGACATCCGCGAGGACTTGATGGCTCATGGCGAGGGGGTGAAATCTGCGAATCCATCCAAGCTGGTGATTCGAAATATCGGTTTGCTGCTCAGCGGAGATCTGCAGCATCCGATTCTCGATGCGGACACTGTGGTGGCTGTTGGCGACCGAATTGCGGCAGTCGGCCGAGAGACGGATTTGGACACGTCATCGGCCACGGTCACCATCGATGCCAAAGGCACAGCCCTCGCTCCGGGGCTAATCGACAGCCACGTACATCCCGTTTGCGGAGATTGGACGCCGCGGCAAAATCAGCTGGGGTGGATCGACAGCTACCTTCACGGCGGCGTGACCACAATGATCTCCGCAGGGGAGGTGCACACGCCCGGACGGCCCAAAGATATTGTTGGGCTGAAAGCGATGGCGATATTCGCACAACGTGTGTTCCATTCCTTTCGCCCCGGCGGAGTCAAGATTTATGCCGGGGCTCCGGTTATTGAGCACGGGATGGTGGAAAGTGATTTCAAAGAGCTGGCTGGGGCGGGAGTCAAGTTTCTCGGCGAAGTGGGTCTCGGCAGCGTGAAAGACGGAAAGACCGCGCGACAGATGGTCCTCTGGGCTCGCCAGCATGGAATTCAGAGCACGATCCACACCGGCGGCCCTTCGATTCCCGGATCAAGCCTGATCGACAAAGATATGGTGTTGGAAACCGATGCCGATGTGATTGGGCACGTGAATGGAGGACACACTGCGCTTCCCGACGACCAGATTATTGCGCTGTGTGAAAAATCCACTCGGGCGCTGGAGATTGTGCACAACGGCAACGAACGCGCCGGATTGCTTGCGCTGCGCACGGCCAAAGAACTAGATCAGTTGGATCGCGTGATTCTCGGTACCGACTCGCCGGCAGGATCGGGCGTGCAGCCGCTTGGGATCTTTCGCATGATTGCGCTGCTCGCGTCTTTAGGAGAAATTCCGGCGGAGGTGGCAATTTGCTTCGCTACCGGTAACACAAGCAAGATGCGCAACCTCAATTGTGGACTGATTGCGCCGGGGCTTGAGGCCTCATTCGTCTTGATGGATAAAGCCCAGCACTCCGCGGGGAAGAACTTGCTCGACAGCATACAGAAAGGCGATCTTCCCGGCATTGGAATGGTCATCACGGACGGCGTGGTCAGCACGCAGCGCAGCCGGAACACGCCACCGGCGACGCGTGTTCCTGAAATTGCTCCTTCTTGAAACCGGGCACGGCAACAATGAGGGCGCGATTACCGCAATCCGTCCTCGCCTTTTATTTGATCTTTGGTTAGTCCGCCGACGCGGGCCAGAGGCCGTCCGGAGTCGGTCACGGCGATCGCAACCATAATTTCGTTGGCGCGCGGCGCATCGTTGATTCGAACTTCCATTCCATCGAAGTGACTGCGAACATAGGCTGCATCTTTATGCCCGAGAGGAATTTCAAGTGCTACGCCCAGTCCGCCACGTTTTTTGGAGGATGGAATCAGCGCCGCGCCTTTGCCTAGCACGCGCCGCACGGGTGTGCCTAACTTCGGATGCAGGATCGCCGCGGCATGCTCGAGCTCGCCATTTTCTCCCACGGCTGCTGCCTTGCCGTAGCTTTCGGCTGATGGTCCTGGAATGCCCAACGCAGCGATGGCTCGTTCGGTGAGGAGATCGCCTAGCTCTTCGCCGATTGTCATCAGCTCGGTTAAATCCTCCACATATTTTCCGGCGTAAGGATTTTCGATCACCGCGACCGCGGCTGCTTTTCGCGTGGGCGGATCGACGGTGCGACCCATCTCCAGGCGCGTCTCCTCCACGAAGGTCACGATCTTACGAATTCTTGTATGGGAACCAGCTTGGGAATCGCGGTTCATCGCAATCCATCCTCTCCTTTAATCTCTGAAGCTTTGAGGCCTCCACTTCGCGCATGGATGCGGGGTCCGGTGGTCATTACGAGAGCGAGCAGAATTTCATCGGAGCGGGGAGCATCGGTGATGCCAATCTCCATCGCGTCGAAATGACTGCGCACGTAGGAAGCGTTGACGTGCGTGATTGGCACATCGAGCCGCGTCCCTGGGCCTCCAACTTTCTTGGTTGAAGCAACGATCGCCTTGGCGCCGCCCAAAACCTCACGCATGGCATAGCCGCCCGGAGCATGCCAGAGCGCGCCATGTTCGATTTCTCCCGCCGAGCCAACGATCGCGCCTTTCCCGTAGCCTTCGACCAGTTTGGGATCGCCACCCAACACAACTAACATCTTGCGGGCCATTTCGAGCCCGAGGGGTTTCAAATCGTCCATGAATGCTTCGATCTTTTCCACGTAAGCGCCCGCGTATGGATTTCGGATCACGGCCAATGCCGCCACGCGTTTCAACGGCTTTTGCGCCACAGGACCGCCCTCGTGAAAAATTTCTTCCAGGATGAAAACGTGCTTGCGAACCTGAACTTCAGGCATGAACGAGTCTCCTATTTGCAGTGGACTGTTCCAATACCGACTCTGCCTGTGCGCCCACGATTCGCGTTTCTTCCTGCAGGCGCAGTGCGGCTGCGCAGATCAGATTCTCGGCTCGGAGATGAGCTGCGACACTCGCTCCCGCGTCCAACGCCTGATGAATCTCTTCGGGATTCAGTTGCGCGACCGACTCTGTAACCAGCCGCTCGCCCAAATCGCTATCGGGAGCGAGTTCGCAAGCTCGCAAGCGTCCAATTTTTTCGCTTCCCGGAAGATCTACTGCGTTGGCGATGATCGTCGCAGCCGCGTCGGCATCGGCGGCACTGCGGGCAAGGGCAGTGACAGCATCGGCGATGCCTAGAGAAAAACTCCGCCCGCGCCAGCCGCTGGTGGCGATTCCGCGAACCGCATCTGTAGACTGAATCCGCAGCGTGCCGAAGAGCGAAGGGCGGTCGGGACGCTCAACCATCCCCACAGAGAATTCTTCACCGCGCGCCAAATAGAGTGCGATATCTCCTCCGTCATTCACATAGGCTTTCGAAAGCTGCGCGTTCCTGGTCATCGATGCGAGAATCTCTTCCGCGACTGCGCCAGCAACAGCGGCCATCGGAGTGATGAACGTGCTGCGTCCATGCGGGGCGACGGCTCGCACGATGCGCTGAGCGATTGGGCCGTGAACTGTTAAATCGGGGCGCCATTGCTGCCGCAGCGTGGTCAGTTCCTCGCATAACTCATCCAGCACAGTCATGAAGCGGTGGGAAGCCGCGCGATACGCATTCTGTATCTCCGCAGATTCGCCAAACGCCTCGACGATCAGATCAATGGGTCCATCCTGCATGTGGAGCCGGCGGCCATCGGCCAGCACCTGGATTTGCGCGCGCGAATTCAAAGTTTGGATTCCTTGTTGCCAACTTCGAGCGGCCACGGATTCTCCGGGCGCGCGGCAATCCGGCTTCGGCTTTCTTCGGCTTGCTGAATGGAACTGAGCGGACGCACGTGATCCATGTATCCGCCCAGCGCGGCGTAGTCGTTGAGCCTCATCGTGAACTCAATCGGAGCTACGAGTGCTGGAGTGGGCACGTATCCGAACGCATTCTCGGGCAGGCGGCTCACATCGACCATGATCGTGATCCCGCCTCCGGGCCAGACATAAACCGGAGCACCGCCGCAGGTGACGCGCGTTAGGGTTTCACGTACGGAGTGCGTCAGCTTCACGGGATTTTCCGTGACCCCGGCGCGGAGTGATCCGCCAGCGCCGCCCATGAACAGCACGGTGCATAAAGCCGGCTCGCAGTTTTCGCGAATTCGCGCCACGGACTCGCGCAAACTTACCGGCAATTCTTTCTCGATCGGACGCCGAGCATCATCGAGTTCGAAGTAAGCATAGTGCTCGCCAGTTGTGCTTACCATCAGCAGGCGCAGGCCGTTCCACGAAACTTGGGAATCGAAGGGAGCGAGGATCGAAAGTGGATCCGCAATGTTTGTTCCACCCCATGACGTTCCGGGCTCGGCAACTTTGAAGTAACGTCCGGGCGTGGAGCGGCGGCCTTTCATTTTGATGCCAGTTTCGGGGATGCCCAGCAGCTTGCCTGCCTGGTGCTCCGATAGAACGCCGGTGATGTGGTCGTCCACTACGACGACCTCATCGACCTTGCCCTCCCATTGCTTGGCAAACATTCCGATGGTGGCTGAACCGCACCCGACGCGCATGCGCTCTTCGCGCACGCCATCGACAATCGGCGGCTGCGAGGCTTGCACCACGATCTTCGCTCCGCCGTCGATTTCCAGTTCAGCCGCTTTGCCGTTGCACAGGTTCAGGAGAGTGTCGCAGGTCACCGTTCCCTCTTGCCTGCTGCCTCCGGTCAGATGGCGCACGCCTCCGAGCGAGAGCATTTGTGATCCGTATTCGCTCGTCGTGACGTGGCCCACGGCTTCGCCTTGCGCTCGAACTGTGCTGCACTCGGCGCCCAGATGGCGGTCGGTATCGATCTTTAATTTCACTCCGCAATAGCTGAAGATTCCTTCGGTCACGACCGTGACCATATCGACGCCTTTGGTTTCAGAGGAGATGATGAAAGGCGCGGGCTTGTAATCGGGATAGGTGGTGCCCGCGCCAATTGCGGTAACGAATGTGTCGGCTCCGCTGATCAGGGAACCATCCCAGTCGCGATTTTTTTCCAGGAACGGCACAACCGAATCGCCCCGCGAAACTGCCCGATCGAGCACAATGTGTGGATCGATGCGCACAAGTTGTCCGTCATGATTCGCGTAACGGTCGCACGATCCGGTTCTTCCCGGCTTGATGTAACAAAGGACGGGACAAGCATCGCAGCGGATGGCATCGTCAGCCACGCGCGCCGCCTTTCTCGCCTGCGGCGAGAATTGCTGCGCGCACGCGGTCTGGCGTAGCAGGAATTTTTCGTATGCGAACGCCGATTGCATCGTGCAGTGCGTTCAAGATTGCCGGGGCGGTCGGAATCACGGCCTGCTCACCGATTCCTTTTGCTCCGTAGGGCCCGACGGGCGAGGGTTCCTCGATGAGGATCGATTCTACTGGCGGGATATCGCCGGCGGAAGGAATCAGGTAGTCGTGAAGGTTTTCGCCTTTGCCGGGGAAAAATTCTTCCATGAGCGCCATACCGAGGCCCTGGGCAACGCCACCCTCAATCTGCCCTTCAATCAGCGTGGGATTGATCGCACGTCCAACATCGTGGGAGGCAGTGATCTTCAACACCCGAATTGTTCCAAGCTCAGTATCTACTTCGATCTCGGCCAGGTGAGCTCCGAAGCCGAATACAGCGTATGGAGTTCCTTGTCCATTCTCGTCGAGTGGCTGCGTTGGTGGATCGAATGTGGCCTGAGCGGTGAGAACGTATCCGTATTCGTCGAGCGGCAGAGCGAGAGTCGGAAGCGTTACGCTCTTACCATTCTCAGTTACGATCACGGTGCCGTCTTGAAAATCGATGGTTGCGCACTCGCAGGCTTTCGCCAGCGCCAGAATTTTATCTCGCAACTGCAGCCCGGCCATTTGCGCAGCCTTGCCGGTCACGAAGGTCTGCCGGGAAGCTGAGGTCTTGCCGCAGTCGGGCGACAGCCCCGTGTCTCCGGAGATCAGATCAAACATCTCAATCGGAGCGCCGACCGCATCGGCGCATATTTGGGTGACAATCGTGTTCGATCCTTGGCCAATATCCACCGCGCCCTGATGTAACGAGATTCTGCCATCGCGCTTCAATCCAACTCTCACGGTCGACGGATTGGGAAGCGAAGTGTTGCCGCAGCCATACCACATGCCCGCCACTCCGACGCCGCGCCGTAACTCCACATTCTGGGAATTGAAACTCGACGCCGCCGCGCGTGCAGCTCTCCGCGCGGGGCGCAGTGCTTCAAGACACGCGCGGATTCCAACACCTTCTCCCAATATCTGTCCCGTCACCGTCGGAGAACTTCCATCGAGAGCGTTCAGGATTCGGAATTCCAGCCGGTCGATTTTCGCGCGGTCCGCCAACTCGTCATAGAGTTGCTCCTGGGCGATTGCAGCTTGCGGCACGCCAAAGCCACGGAATGCACCTGCCGGTACCAGATGGGTGTGCACGGCCCTGGTCAGTGCGCGGTAGTGAGGAACGTAGTACGGGCCAGAAGCGTGCACCGGCACGCGTCCCGCAACCGTTGGACCCCAAGAAGAATATGCACCCGTGTTGAAATCAGCAGCGAAGTCAAGTGCGGTTAGCTTTCCGTCGCGCGCGCAGCCTGCTCGAAGCCGGATGCGCGATGGATGCCGCTTCGTGGTCGACATCATCGATTCCGTTCTGGAATACACCATTCGCACCGGCTGCCGAAGTTTCCAGGCGGCGAGGGCGACAAAAGGCTGCACCGATAAATCGAGCTTGGAGCCGAAGCCTCCGCCTACGGCGGTGGGAATAATCCGCACTTGCTCGGCTGCGATCCCGAGGATCGCCGCCATGTCGCCGCGGTCCATGTAGGGCGACTGCGTGCAAGCTTGAATTTCAATCTGATCGCCGATACGGCGGGCGAATCCAGCCTCGGGCTCGATGTAGGCGTGCTCGATGAATCCGGTTTCGAATTCACCCTCGGCGGTGAAATCAGAATGCCGCAGCGCCTCATCGACATTCCCGCGGACGACTCGTCCGCGCACCAGAATGTTTTCCTCGCGCGCGGGATGGATAAGCGGCGCGCCCAGCGTCAGAGCTGCATCCAAGTCAAGAATCGGCGGCCGTTCCTCCCACGCCACAGGAAAATCGGCTGCGTCAAAAGATTCCACAGCGGCGGATTCGCCAACCACGGCCGCGATCGCTTCGCCACGAAAGCGCGTTTCCTCTTCCGCAAAGACTGGCTGGTCGGCAAATCGAGGAATCACGCCATAGCAGTTTTTGCCGGGAACATCTTCGGCTGTGAGCACCGTGCTCAGCCCGGGATGATTTCGGATGAACGCTACGAGATCGCCAAATACAAAGCGGGCACGATGATACGGAGACCGGATCACTCGCAGTGCGAGGGCTCCAGCAGGTATTTCATCGGCCCCAAAAATCTCCGTGCCGGCTACCTTGGCTTTTCCATCCAGACGCGCCAGTCGCTTGCCAACCGCACAGCCCGCGCCAGGATGCTCGGCCCTCACGGTATCTTTGCGGGGATCGAGAATCGCCGCGATTATCTTTCGATAGCCAGTGCAACGGCAGAGCACGCCGCCAATTGCGTCCATGACCTCGGCTTCATTTGGACTGGAATTGCGATCGAGCAGAGCCGCTGCGGAAACCAGCATTCCCGGGGTGCACGCGCCGCACTGCGCCGCTCCATGTTCCAGGAATGATTGTTGTAATCGCGCGCCGGATTGCGAGCACTGTGCCAGGCCTTCGACGGTGATGATCTCGCAATGCTCCGCTTGTGCCGCTGCTACCAGGCACGAGCAGACCGCTTCACCATTAAGCAGAACGGTGCAGGCGCCACAATCTCCGGCATCGCATCCGACTTTGGTCCCGGTGAGGCCGAGGTCTTCGCGCAACACGCGAGAAAGCCTGCGCAGGGGCGAAGTGGAAACCACCATCTCACGTCCATTGATTGAGAGAGCAAAGGAACTCACGTCCGAGGCGACGCCCAATTCCGGTAGTGTCGCCATCAACGTTTCTCCGCGCAACGGTTTAGCGCGCGCTGAACCAGCGTCAGGGACGCGTCACGTCGATAAACGGCAGTGGCTCGAACGTCGTCAATCGGAGAAAGCGCAGACAAATGTTCCGGCCTGACGCGCGCTCCCAGAGCGGCATCTACAGGTGCGCCGATAAGATCATGCTCGAGCTGAGATAAACGCCGGGCGACGGCTGAACACGACCCGACCGCTACCCGTGCGGCCGCCACTCTTCCAGAGCCGTCGGCCAGCACAGCCGCGGCAACCATCGAAATCGAAATTACCAAATAGCGCCTGGCTCCAAGCTTTACGAACGAGGAAGAGGCATCGTCGAGAGTGCGCGGCACAATCACTGCAGTCAACAGTTCGTCGCCGCGCCGTGACGTCTTCCTGTTCCCCACGATAAAGTCTGCTAACGGAATTCGGCGTAGACCGCCACTCGAGGCGAGTTCCACCGCCGCATCCAGCGCAAGTAACGGTGGGACTCCATCGGCGGCAGGCGAGGCGTTGCACAAATTTCCCGCGATCGTGCCGCGATTCTGGATTTGAATCGCACCGATTTCACGGGCAGCACTCTTCAGTGCCTCAAAGCAACGTGGAAGCGGGGCTCGAATAATATCGGTCCAGGTGGTGAGCGCGCCGATTCGCGTCTCATCCGGAATGCTGGTAATTCCGCGCAACGCGCGAATCGCGGAGATGTCGACCACGGTACCGCGAATGGCACGGTCCCCAAGAGCAGGAAAGAAATCCGTTCCTCCAGACAGGATTTGCGCCGGTCGCGTAGCAAGCGACGAGAGCGCGTCATCCACCGTCTTTGGCCGGATATACAAGTTCGGAGGTCCGCAATGCAGATTCGCCCGCCAGGCGCGGGCTCGGTCCACAATATTCAAATTCGAACGAGGTCGATTGTACAGCTTGACGGGCGCGATGTTGCGGGAGAAAAGCCCGGACCAGATAGCTTCGTTCTCGAAGCTTAGCGGAAGCGCCGGATGAATAATGTGTGGCGCTCGGAGCGGTAATAGCCAACTACATAAACTGTGGCTTTACCCTTCGTGGAGTAGATGACCTGGCGAATTCGGAGAATGGCGGAGCCTTTGGGCAGAGCCAGGGTCTCTGCCAGTTGAGGATCGGCGGCGGTGGCGTCGATTTCCTCATCGGCGTAGGCCAATTCCACCCCATAATCGTGCCGCAACGTGCCGTATAGAGAACTTCTGCCCAAGGGCGCGTTTACCAAGTCAGCGAATTCAGAGGCGGGAAGATAGCAGGTCTCCAGGGCAAAGGGTTCTTCTCCGGTGAGGCGGAGACGCATGATTTTGACCATGCGACTGGCTGCCGGCAGGCCGAGACGCGCGGCAACCTCCTGCTCGTCGTCAATTATCCTGGCCATCAGTACGCGGGAACGGGGCGCCAGGCCGCGGCTTGACATGTGCTCGGTATAGCTCATCAGCTTGTTGAAATGAATTTTGGGCGCGGCCACAAAGGTGCCCGCTCCGCGGCGGCGCTCGACGAGGCCTTCGCGTTCCAGTCCAGCAAGAGCATGGCGGGCAGTCATCAGGCTCACTTTGTGGGTCTTGGCCAGTTCGCGCTCGGAGGCGAC
>JBAVUV010000159.1:0-8151 GCA_049696955.1 Candidatus Sulfotelmatobacter sp.
GGTGATCAGAGCGACGCCGGTGACGCCATAGGTTTCGAAGCCGTCGGCGGAAGGCCCAACGGAGTCGCCGGCGTTGTCTCCCGTGCAATCCGCGATCACGCCGGGGTTGCGGGCATCGTCTTCCTTAATCTTGAAAACGATCTTCATCAAGTCGGAGCCGATGTCGGCGATTTTGGTGAAGATGCCTCCAGCGATACGCAGCGCGGCTGCGCCGAGCGATTCGCCGATCGCGAATCCGATAAAGCACGGACCCGCGTAGTCGCCGGGAATAAATAGAAGAATGATCAGCATGATCAGTAGTTCCACGCTGATCAGCATCATGCCAATGCTCATGCCGGCTTCCAGCGGAATCTGGTACACAGGGAACGGCTTGCCAGGAAGAGACGCGAACGCGGTGCGCGAATTAGCGAACGTATTTACGCGAATGCCAAACCAGGCCACGCCGTAGCTTCCGGCAATGCCAACCAGGCTGAACGCCAGAATGATGACGACGCGCATGGCTTCCATGTGCTCGAGCACGCCGAAATAAAGCAGGATGATGACGGCAATAAAGGCCCACAGCAACAGAATAAATTTGCCCTGGGTGACCAGATAAGTCTTGCAGGTCTCGTAGATCAGTTCCGAGATTTCGCGCATCGAGCGATGCACCGGCAAATTCTTCAGCCGCATGAAAATGACCATGCCAAAGCCGAGCCCAAAGATGCAGAACAGGATGCCGATCATCAGCAGCTTGTGGCCGTCAATAGCGCCGTTCAGGAAACTGACTGAGGAAAGATCAGGAAGCTTCAGCGATGCTTCGCCGCCCGCGGTTTCGCCCGCAGGTTGAGCCAGGGCCGAGCCAGCGCTCACGGCCAGCAGCGAGGCCACAGCAAATGATGTTTTCAGAAAAACAGATAGCACGCGGCGTGCTTGGAACGCAGCATTGGCGAGCCAGGTGCGCATAATGAGTCCTCCACAATGGGTCGGTTTCTAGGAATATACAAACGTGTTTAGGCACTGCCTTCCGGCGAAGCTTCCCTTGGGGCACGTCAGTGCAGCCTTGGAGACTATCGCCGGAATTCCGAACACGCTTCCACCGCAAACCTATAACGGAGTGTTGGAGCTTGGCCGCGTCGGGTTCTGTCCCCGTGCCGTTTGGAGCCATTAGAACGCTGCTCCAAACGTACGAGTGCAAAACGGGCATTTATAACATGTTGGAGGGATAGGGTCAATGACACCAGCGGGGAGTTACCCGCGTGTCAGCATGGATGAACTCCTTAAGAACCGTAAGTTGTTCCACTACTTCAAGTGCTCCACCAGAAACAAATCAGAAAGACTGCGGGTGTAGCCGAAGACGTAGTGTTGTTCATTGGCGCTCATCAAGGGACACGATGCGGCCACCACTCCAGCAATATCCACTGGGCTGAAGGCTCTCCACGGAGTGCGGGTTCCGGTCTTGAGGTCCAAACGGAATGCCGGGCAGGAGGTTTCGCCACGGTTTCCGATCAACAGTATTTGATCGTCATTCTCCCAGTGCAATGGCAGATCACCCGGCCCTGAACCGGCAATCAATTGCGGCTGGCCTCCATCCAAAGGCAGCAGATAAAGGCCGTCACTGCCGATCGGGACGACGAATTTTCCATCCGGAGAGAGCGCCGCACCGCGCAAGCGAAACCCTTCCGGAGTTATGGCGCGTGGCTGGCCTCCGTCCAGATTCATAATAAAGAGCCGCGAGCCATGACCCTCTTCGTGGCCCTCGAACACCAGTCGCTTGGAATCGGGCAAGAACCTGCCGTCGCGGGGAATAATGTTTCCGGTGGGCAACGTGCGTTGTTGACCTACCCCGGTTGGCAGCAATACGAAATCGGGCGGGGACATATTCTGCCGCTGCACCAGCGCCCATTTGCCATCCGGCGAAAGTGCGCGCGAGCTACCTTCGCCTAGGCGGACGGCGGAGGTGCCACTGGTTTCGCGAACAAAAACTGCGTAATCTCCGCCCCCGGCTTCTCCGGCCTCGGTAAACAGGAGAACCTTGCCGTCCTGGGACAGCGAGGAAGGTACGGTCCAATCCTGCCAACTGAGATCGCGCTCCTTGGTTTCGCCGGGAACCAGGCCAATCGCGCCAGCACGTAAGGCGTCGCGCGAAATGAGGGCGCGGCCGCCGGCTCCGGTATCGTGCAAAGTGAGCGTTCCGGGAGCGGTAAGCAATTCGCGGAGTTTGCGGGAGAGCGTAACCCCACGCAGAGAGCGGCTAAATCCGGTGGCCGTAGCGGTGAACCAAACTTCGTCGCCGGAAGGGCTCCAGGCCAAACCGATGGCGCTGGCCCAGCGCTCGGTGAGATCAGTTTTCTTGCCGTTCAGGTCAATCGCGCTGACGATTCCACCATCATCGCCCAAAAGTGGATGGTCGATGAAGGCGATGCGGTCGCCCCGAGGAGAGAAACGGGGATCGCTGATCCAACCGGTTGTCTCGTACAGAACTTTGCCGATAGGGTATTCGAGACGGTCTTTTCCTCCCGCTGAGTGAACCACCGCAAGAGCCGTGCCGTCCGGAGTCCACGCGGCAGCCTCGACATTGTCCAGCAGATCACGCGGAGCGTCCGCACCAACGGAGAGTTGCGCCAGCGTTCCTACATAGGTGAATGCATTGTCGGCGACGCGGAAGCGGCGCAGCACGGCCATTTGCCCGGCGGACGAAACGGCCAGCACTTCGGTTTGCGGAAGTCCAAGGTCGCGGGATTCGGTGGAGTTGGGGGAACTTATATAGACCGACTGCGGATTGCCTTCCCACGAAGCGCTATAGATGGCCGAGCGTGGATCCGGGGCGAAACGCGCAGCAGTGAGAGCTCCACGCCGGAACGTGAGTTCGTGAAAAGTGGGTACCGGGCCGGAGGCGGTTTTGGTGCCGATGAGTAATCCTGCCATCGCTCCGGCGATCAGCATGAGGATAGCTGTGCCAGCCAGCAAGGGGATGCCGGTTCGGACAGCGGGAGTCTTAGCGTTCGGCTGCACCACCGGGGCCGGAGCTGGCGATGCATCGGCGCCTTTGACCGCAGCCATTTGCCGCGACGAAGGATGCCAGTCCCGTTGCAGGCGTTTAAGATCGGCACGCATTTCAGCCGCACTCTGGTACCGCAGATCGCGATCCTTTTCTAACGCTTTATTGATGATGCGCTCCAGCTCTGGCGGGAGCTCAGGGTTCAGGCTCACCGGGGCAATTGGAGGCTTATTCAGAATCGCATTGAAAATTGCCGCTGACGTATTTCCCTCGAATGGTAAATGGCTGGTCGCCATTTCGTAGAGCACCACACCAAACGAGAAAAGGTCGGAGCGGGCATCCAGTTCTTCGCCCAGCGCCTGTTCCGGGCTCATATAGGCCACGGTTCCCAGCGCAGAGCCGGGCGATGTTAATTGTTCAGGGCGGACGGTAGGTCCCGCGGTGGCTTCAGCTTCGATCTTGTGGTCCGATATCACCTTCGCCAGTCCGAAATCAAGGACTTTGGCATGGCCGCGCTCGGTCACAAATATATTTGCCGGCTTAATGTCGCGATGGACAATTCCCTTGGAATGGGCGGCATCGAGCGCATCAGTAATTTCGATCGCCAGACTAAGAAGGAGCCCAATCTCGAGAGGACGGTGAGTAATCCGGTGTTTCAGGGTCAAGCCGTCCAGAAACTCCATGGCGATGAAGGACTGGGCGTCATGCTTACCGATCTCGTAAATCGTACAAATGTTGGGATGATTCAGGGCCGAGGCAGCCCGTGCCTCGCGGCGAAAGCGCTCCAGCGCCTGAGAGTCTTCCGCAAGGTCATCGGGCAGGAACTTCAGCGCAACGGAGCGACCCAGTTCGGTGTCTTCCGCTTTGTAAACGACACCCATGCCTCCACCGCCTAATTTCTCTGTAACCCGGTAATGAGAGACGGTTTGGTCGATCACGCGGGAAGCGTCCAAGCAATCGTATAGTAGGGTTTCGCACCGTGGAAGTCAAAGAGTTGGGAGGGAAGGACTTCGCCCTCGTGCGCGCGGCCTGGATGGCTAAATGCAAAGAAGAATGGACCACGAAGGACACTAAGTATGACGAAGGAAACTCCATTAAAAGTTATTGTTAAGAGTTATTCCTTCGTGTAGCTTCGTGTCCTTCGTGGTAAAAGCCCTCGATTGAGCCGTACCGAATTTAAGGCCCAGATTCTAAGTCCAGTAAGTTCGATCCAGCGACCGGTACTGGATGGCTTCGGCGATATGCTTGGGTTCGATCTGCGGGGTCTCTTCGATATCGGCGATCGTGCGGGCGACTTTCAGGATGCGGTCGTGAGCGCGGGCGCTGAGTCCCTGCTGAGTCATAGCGCGCTCCAGCAGGCGTTCACAGTCGGCGGAAAGCTCGCAGAAGGTCCGGATGTGGCGGGATGACATCTGTGCGTTGCAATAGATTTTCTCGCGAGAGCTGGCGAAGCGTTCGAGTTGTTTTCCACGGGTGCGGATAACGCGGTCTCGAATCTTGGCGGAGCACTCCGGCTCGTTAGTCGAGCGCATCTCCTTATAATTCACCGCGGGGACGTCAATGTGAATGTCGATCCGATCCATCAGCGGGCCGGAGATTTTCGAGATGTAGCGCTGGATCATGGGTGTGGTGCAATTGCACTCGCGGGTGCGGTCGTTTCGGAAACCACAGGGACAGGGATTCATGGCCGCAACCAGCATGAATCGCGCCGGAAACATCAGCGACATGGCCGCACGGGAAATCGTGACCGTGCCATCTTCCAGCGGTTGACGCAGCACTTCCAGCACATTGCGAGGAAATTCGGGGAGTTCGTCGAGGAAAAGCAGTCCATTGTGGGATAGCGAAACTTCGCCGGGCCGGGGGATTGCGCCGCCGCCAATCAAGCCGGCGTCCGAAATCGTGTGGTGTGGCGAGCGATACGGCCGCTTGCCGACGAGCCCGCTGCCTGGGTCAAGAACTCCTGCCACGCTGTGAATCTTGGTGGTTTCCAGCGCTTCTTCAAAAGTGAGTGGCGGCAAGATGGTCGGCATGCGCTTGGCCAGCATGGTCTTTCCGGAGCCGGGCGGTCCGATCATTAATATGTTGTGGCCGCCGGCGCAGGCAATTTCGATGGCACGCTTGGCCGTTTGCTGGCCGCGCACATCCTTGAAATCGACCAGAAATTCCTGATTTTCCCGCAGCAGCGCGTCGCCATCGGCTTTCAGGGGAGCGATTCCATTGCCTGAGTTCACGAAGTGGATTACATCCAGCAGCGAACGTACCGGATAAACATCTACCCCGCCCACCATGGCGGCCTCCCGCGCATTCGCCTCAGGAACCACAAGGCGGGAAATCTTGCGGCTGCGGGCCTCGAGAGCGATCGGCAAGGTGCCGCGGATACCGCGAACACCCCCGTCGAGCGACAATTCCCCTACGAAGAGACAGTCATCGAGCTCTTTTCTCGTCAACCCGCCATAAGCTCCTACAATACCGAGCGCCATCGGCAGATCGAAGCCGGAGCCTTCCTTTTTGATATCCGCCGGCGCGAGGTTGATGGTGATGTGGGTGGGAGGAATGTCATAACCGCAATTTTTCAACGCGGCACGTACCCGGTCGCGGCTCTCGCGCACTGCTGCGTCGGGTAGACCCACAGTGTGGAAGTGATCCTGGTCAGTCTTAATGCCGGAGCAGTCGACTTCCACCTGAATAATATTGGCGTCAATGCCATACACCGCGGCGCTGAGAGTCTTGTAGAGCATCGATTGTGAGGGGAAACTTATTTGAGCCAGAATCGGCACACGAAGGCCTGATCCGGGAATATCTAAGTTATGCGCCTGAGCAGTCGCCGCGCAGTGATGGATGTCACAGCCTGGGCCTGTGGATCGTTAGTAACCAACATTGTGCGAGGGCCTGATGATTCTCCGGGCGCGGTCGGTATAATTTACGATGGTTCGATCGATCGACAGTTTAACCGTTCGCTAACCTGACCCCCTAATGATGCAGGCCTCTTCCGGCAGTTCTCAACGTTCCCGCCCTCCGCGCAATCTGGAGCGCGAAGAATCTCAGCTTTGGCGTTGGATCTTACTTTTCATGGTGCTGTTGGCGGCAGGCTTTGCCGCACTGGCCTGGGAGAGACTGGAAGCCCTGCCTTACCACCTCGGCCCGGTGGCAGTGGGCGTGTTGGTTCTGTCGGTTCTTCTGGCCGTCTATGCCTACGGTCGCCGGAAGGAAGTCGGGGAACTTAAGATTCTGCTTCAGGATTTGCAGCAACATGTAGGCGCCGCTCCCTCGGAAGAGCAACTTGATCAGCTGAACGAAATGATTGCGCGCTCTCAGCGCAACTTCAAAGAGTTGATCGACTCGATTGACGACGCGGCTTGCGCCGTATCGCTCAACGGCACCCTGCGCACCGTCAACAAGCGCGTCAGCCAGCTGGTGGGACTGCCTTATACCGCGATCGTAGGACAAAAATTCTTCGACTTTATCGAAGAACCAACGCGCGCCAGCATGGAAGCAGAACTCGTACGCTTTCTGGACAAGAGGCACTGGGCGGGCACGGTGCGGTTGCGCTTCAAAAATAATTCCCGGCACTTTTATTTCGATTGCGTCCTGAACGCAATCATGAAAGGCGGCGAAGTTGCGGGCGTGAGCGTGCTCGGGCGCGACGTTACCGAGGAACACGAGAAGGAGCTGCGCTTCACGCAGCTTTTCGAGACGCTGCAGGAAGGCGCTTATTTCAGTACGCCGGAAGGCAAACTGCTGGATGCTAATCCGGCGCTGGTCAGCATTTTAGGCTATGCCACGAAAGCAGAACTTCTGGCTCTCGAGCCTCGGCAGTTAAATCTGGATCCCCAGCAGCTGGCAGCCCTTGGACGGGCCGCCGATGATCGCGGCGGAGTGCGCGCCAGAGAGATCACTCTCCGCAAGAAGGACGGCAGCGCCGCGGTATTTCTCGAATCTTCCCGCGCAGTATGGGATGACGCGGGCAAGTTGATTCGTTATCAGGGCACATTAGTGGACGTCACGGAGCGGCGCAAACTGGAGCGCCAAGTCGCGCGCCAGGAAGAATTCAGCCGCCGCCTGCTGGAGAGTTTTCCCGATCTTATTCTGGTAGTTGATCTGGAGGAGCGTTACACCTTCGTGAGCTCCCGAGTGCGTGAGTTGCTCGAGTGCCCGTCCGAAGAATTGTTAGGCAAGAAGATTTCTGAAACTCAGCGTCACTCTGCCGAACTATTGGAGCTTTACCTTGATGTGCTTGCGGGCAGCAAAGGATTTGGATCAGCCGAGTATGGGGCGCGCCGCAGCGACGGAGGTGGTCGGAGCATGCGCGCCTCTGCCAGCCAGTTTTTCGACGCCGATTCCAAACTTGCCGGCGTCATCATTTCCGTCCGCGATATCACTCGGGAAAAGAAGTTCGAGCAACAGGTGGTGCAGAGCGAGCGCCTGGCTGCCATGGGCGCTATGATCGGCGGCGTTGCCCACGAGTTGAATAATCCGCTCACCAGCATTCTTGGGGTGAGCGAGCTTCTGCAGGATAGCCAGACCACCGACGCCGCCCGGAAACAGATCGCCATATTGCAGCAGCAGGCGCGCCGTGCCGCCGAAATTGTGCACAACCTCACCTACTTCGCAACTCCCCCCACACCGGGCAAGACGCGCGTCAACCTGGGAGAGATTGTCGAACGCACCCTCAACTTGCACTCCTACTCACTGCGAAAAAATAACATCACGGTGGACTTCGTGCGCGAGCCTGGACTGCCTTACGTTCAGGGCGATCCCCACCAACTGATGCAGATTTTCTTGAACTTGATCTTGAATGCGGAACAGGCTATTCGTGAGACACGCGACCGGGGAACATTGCGCATCCGGCTTGGAACCACCGGGAATTCAGTATGGGCCAGCTTTTTGGACGATGGCCCTGGCATTCCCCCCGAAATTCTCCCCAGCATCTTCGATCCGTTTTACACGACGAAGCGGCCGGGGCGGGGAACGGGTCTGGGTCTGAGCATCTGCAAATCAGTGATGAAGGAGCACAACGGAACGGTTGAGGCTGCTAACGCACCCGGAGGTGGCGCAGTATTTACAGTCTCGCTGCCGGTGGCTGCTCTCTAAATCCGGCGCGCCTGCCTGGTCAGATTCTTTATTCTGAAGCGCTAATTTCTTTCCACGGCCATGGCAACCGCATTGCCTCCGCC
>JBAVUV010000160.1:0-11071 GCA_049696955.1 Candidatus Sulfotelmatobacter sp.
GCGAGATCGTCCACATGGCGACGGATACGATTCGCAGCAACAAGCTGCGCTCGGGGCTGACCGTGCTGGGCATCGTGATCGGCGTGGCCATGGTGATTGGCGTTTCTTCCATCGGTCGCGGCCTGGATGACAATGTCCGCGACGTGGTCGCCAGCATCGGTTCGAACGTCATTTTTGCATTTCACATCGAGCCATTCACTTTCGGACGCCAGACAGAAGAAATGCGCACTCGCAAGGAACTTACCTACGACGATTCTCTTGCCATTCGAGAGTTGCCCCACGTGAAGGCCGTCAATGCCGGCATACGATATATTCGGCCGGAGCTCGGGGTGGGAACTTTTGCCGTGAAATATGGCGACAGGAAAGCTAAGAACACGATTCTCGAAGGCGACCAGGCCTCGGCGAAGGAAGTATTCGATCTGCGCATTGCGTCGGGCCGCTGGTTCAGCGAAGTGGATGAAGAACATCGGTCCCCGGTTGTGCTGCTCGGTTCGAATACTGCTGAGGAGCTATTTGGAAATGAGAATCCGCTGGGGAAAGAGGTCAACATCGAAGGCCAGCTGTTTACCGTGATCGGAGTGGCCGCGCAAGTGAAATCGGTCTTCGGTGGCGGCAAGAACCCGGAAGATAACAAAGCGATTTTTCCTCTCAGCACGCTGCGCAAGTTGCATCCGGAATTGAAACAGCATTGGATCAGCGTGAAGGCTACGTCGCACGATGACATGCCGAAAGCGATCGATGAAATTCGCGAACTGTTGCGGCGTCGCCGTAAGGTGCCCCCCGACAAACCGGATAATTTTGCCGTCTTTACATCTGACTCCATTTCCGACATCTGGAATCAGCTGACAGGTATGCTGTTCATCGGGATGTTTGCGATTTCCAGCGTGGGCTTGATCATCGGCGGCGTAGGCGTAATGAACATCATGCTGGTGAGCGTTACCGAAAGAACGCGCGAAATCGGCGTACGCAAGGCTATCGGCGCGCGTAAACGCGACATTCTTCTGCAATTCACGTTCGAAGCGATCATTCTCACTGCGGTCGGCGGCGTGATCGGCATTTTGTTGGGCGCGATTATCGTCGGGATTATTCCAGAGTTCTGGCCGTCGCTGCCCGCTCGTATGTCGGCATTCTGGACCATCTTCGGGTTTACTTCAGCGGCGGGAGTTGGCCTCGTCTTCGGCATTTATCCCGCGTGGAAGGCCGCAAATCTGGATCCGATAGAAGCGCTCCGTTACGAATAGTGTGGCTCGCGCTTTCACATGATGCATTTCATCCTCACCCTAGTTTGGATCGTTGCTCTCTTCGGCATCGTTTCCAGTTCGCTTTACTATCTGCTTTGTCTGTGGAGCGCTTTCCAGTTTCTGTCTGAGAAGAAGGAAACCACCTTCCCGTCCTCCCAGACTTGGCCGCCTATCTCGATTCTCAAACCGTTGAAAGGAACCGATCCTGAAATTTATGAATGTTTTCGCAGCCATTGCTTGCAGCAGTATCCGGAATACGAAATCATTTTCGGCGTAAACGATGCCAACGATCCTGCGGTCGAGAGCGTGAAATCATTGCAACTGGAATTTCCGGATCGCAGGATTCAGTTAGTGGTGAGTCCGCAGGTGTTGGGTGCGAATGTGAAGGTAAGCAACCTCGCCCACATGCTCCGAGAAGCTCGTTATGAGCACCTGATCGTGAATGACAGCGACATTCGCGTCGAGCCTGATTATCTGCGCCGGGTGATCGCGCCGCTGGCCGACTCACTCGCAGGAATGGTTACCTGCCTTTACCGCGGAGTGGCTGCTAAGACGCTGGGATCGCGACTGGAAGCGCTGGGCATCAGTACGGACTTTTCCGCTGGAGTATTGGCTGCGCGCCAACTCGAAGGCGGCATTCACTTTGGACTGGGTTCTACACTTGCGTTCCGCCGCGCCGAGTTGGAAAAAATCGGGGGTTTCAATTCGATTGTGAATCATCTTGCCGATGATTATGAACTGGGAAAGCGGATCGCCGAGCTGGGCTTCGCCGTAGAGCTCTCCGATGTTGTGGTTGAGACCTACCTTCCAGCCTACAATCTACGCAGTTTTTTCGCGCATCAGCTGCGCTGGGCGCGCGGGGTTCGCGATGCTCGGGCTGGCGGCTACTTTGGTCTGGTTTTCACTTTTGGAATGCTATGGGCATTGTTTGCGGTGTCGGCAGGTGGAACGAAGTTATGGTCGTGGGCCTTGCTGGTTTCTACACTATTTCTTCGTTTCGCGGTCGCAACGGTGGTGGGTGGGAAAGTTTTGCGGGACCGCCAGGTTCTGAAGTATTGGTGGCTGATTCCTGTGCGCGACTTGATTGCAGTTGGGGTTTGGATCGCAAGCCTGGGTGGTCATACTGTGGGTTGGCGCGGAGAAAGTTTCACCTTGAAAAATGGGAAGCTCACTCGGATAGAGTCGCGACGTGATTAGGATGCCGAATCGCTGAAAGGGCCACGGGGCCTGGCAAAGGGTTGCGATCCAGAACTGCCCTGACTTTGCTGGCAAGTTGTCTTAATGTAAACGGCTTTTGAAGAAAGTTGTTTTCCACATCGACGACTTTATGATCCAAAATAGTTTGGCCTGCGTAGCCAGAAATAAATAGAACTTTCGTTTCGGGACGGAGTGCAGTTAATTCTTTCGAAAGCTGGCCTCCGCTGATGCGAGGCATTACGACGTCGGTGACTGCGAGTGAGATGGGGTGTCGGTTATGTTTCGCGATAGACATTGCATCCTGGCCATCTCGCGCTTCCAGTACGGTGTAGCCGCGCAGCCTAAGAAACTCGGCCGTCGCCCGGCGTAGAGCATCTTCATCTTCAACTAGAAGAATGGTTTCAGTTCCTTCGGGGAGACTCTCTTCCCTCGAGGTCGATGCTTCAGTTTTGGTTGCCGTATCCTGCACACACGGCAGATAGATCTTGAAGACTGTACCCATTCCGGCCTCGCTGTAGGCCCAGACGAATCCATGATTTTGTTTCACGATGCCATAAACCGTTGCCAGCCCCAGACCCGTGCCTTGACCCGAGGCTTTGGTGGTATAGAAGGGCTCGAAAATGTGCGGCATGTGATCTTGAGAGATACCCGCACCGGTGTCGCTTACAGTAAGGACGGCATAAACCCCGACCGGAATGACCGCGTTCTTGTGCAAAACGTATTCTTCGTCGAGGCGTACATTCGAGGTTGCGATGGTGCAGCGTCCGCCCTCGGGCATCGCATCCCGCGCGTTGGCTGCAAGGTTCATCAGAATCTGCTCGATCTGCATCGGGTCGAGACGCACGCGCCCCAGCCGTTCTCCGGGGACGAACGTCAGTTCGATATCTTCTCCGATCAGCCGATGTAAAGTCTTGACGATTGTAGTGACGACGGGATTAAGCTCTGCTACCCGCAAAGCTTGCGGTTGATTGCGGCTATAAGCCAGCAACTGGCGGGTGAGTCCCGCGGCGCGGCGCGCGGCGGAGAGAATCTCCTGAAGCCGGCTCTGCGTGGGACTCCCAGGAGCCACCGAATCCATCGCCAGCTCGGAGTAACTGGTGATGATAGTTAAGAGATTGTTGAAATCATGAGCCACGCCCCCGGCAAGACGCCCTACCGCGTCCATCTTTTGCGCCTGCAGCAGTTGTGCTTCAAGATTCAATCGTTTCGTGAGATCCCGGCCGTTGGAGACAAAGTGGGTGATGGCGCCAGCAGGATCGCGGATAGCGCTGATGCTCTCATCGATATAATACAGTTCGCCGTTCTTCTTCCGGTTCACCAGGATATTGTGGTAGATGTTGCCGACACTAATGGTCTCCCACAACTCGCGGTAGATTGCCGGCGCTTGCTGGCCAGAAGTGAGGATTCCGGGAGTCTGGCCGAGGGCTTCATGGGAGGAATATCCGGTCAGCGATTCAAAGGCAGGATTTACATATTCGATAATGCCCTCGCTGTTCGTGATCATGATTGTGTCTGCGGATTGCTCGACTGCGCAGGAAAGTTTGCGTAAAGAGGCTTCCGCCAGATTCCTCTGCTGCTGAGCTGAGTGAAGATTCAGGGTGCATCGAATCGTGCGCAGAAGATTGGCTCCGGTAAGCTGTGTTTTCTCCAGGCAATCCGACGCGCCGGCCTGAATAAGCTCGGCAACCGCTTTCTCGTCTGCCTGGTCGGTCAGCACGATGAAAGGGACGGTTCGTCCCGTATGCAAGAGCTCTGCAAGCAGTTTCGTCGCGGCAGCATCTCCGGTGCCGTGTTCGAACAAGACCAGGCCGTAGTGGCCTCGCTCTAACATGGCTTTCGCTTCTTCGAGCGAGCCGGCATGATCCAGTTCCGCGGGCATCGCGCCTCGGTTGCGCTCCAGAACTTCGCGAATAATAAAAAAATCCTCCTCCTGATTCCCCACCAGCAACACCGGCAAGAGTGAGCGCGAAGGGGCGAGTTGAGTTGCGCTGGACATAGGGAAGAGTTGTTTACACTTTTAATATCGGAAATTCTTCATCTCTGCATGGCTCTCAAAGCGCGTTGGAGGCGATTACGGCAGAACGGAAGTCTCGAATTGGGTGCCCTTCCAGTTTGGGATAAGCTTTCTCTTATCTGGTGAGACCGCCAGGCTTCCATTTATTTCCATTGTTCCCTGGCGGTTAACCAACGCACGGAGTGTGCGTCTAATAAACAGGTCCGGCTTTGAAGGTGATCGGTTGTCGTTGCGGGCTGGGGAACAATAGAGCGTCTTCCTGCGTATCGTCTGAAGAGGCCACCTGCGCCCAAGTGAAGGACGACCCGCCTCCGAACGAGGGTGGTGCGGAGCCGTAGAGTTTTTGGAGGGGTTATGGATAGTCAGCCAAACGCGATCAGAACCTCGATTAATACAGGAAATGCGCATGTATTGGAGGTTGTGCGGGAGGCTCATGAAGAGCTGCGTCACCTGTTGCAGCAACGCGCGGAAGTGATGCGCCGCATTGGAACTATTAAGCAGACAATTGCCGGCCTTGCGAATCTATACGGGGACGAAGTGTTGAGCGAAGAACTGCTGGAGCTGATCGATCGTAAGAGCAGTGGGCGTCAATCCGGCTTTACCAAAGCATGCCGTATGATTCTAATGAACGCTAATCACTCTTTGAGCGCCCGCGGAGTGTGTGACCAGATTCAGGAGAAGATGCCGCTCATGCTGGCGCGGCACAAAGATCCCATGGCCTCGGTCACCACGGTGCTGAATCGATTGGTGGCGTATGGCGAGGCCAAGGCTGTGGTTCTCGAAAATGGCCGCCGTGCCTGGCAATGGGTCGCTGACTCTGACCCCGCGCCGGCCCGGATGGCGGTTGTGCCTGTTGCACATTGATTCGTGTAATGGATTCGTGCGATGGATTCGTGAGATAGATTCGTCCGATGGACTGTGGCGTTAACTCGCCTAGCCCGGCGGCAAGAGCATCCCTTTCTCCAGATGCCGCGTAATGTGCGCGTACGAGGCTGCGTGCGGATCGTGAGTAACCATCACGATTGTCTTGTGAAAGTCCTCATTCAGCCGCTTGAGGATCTCCAAGACTTCCGTAGCGGAGTGACTGTCCAAATCGCCGGTAGGTTCGTCAGCTAGTAAGAGGGTTGGATCGCTGACAATCGCCCGCGCGATGGCTACTCGCTGTTCCTGTCCGCCGGAAAGCTGCTTCGGCAAGTGATTGACGCGTTCTTCCAGTCCCACGAGCTTCAACGCGGTCATTACGTGCTCGCGTCTCTGCTTGGGATTGAGCTTGGTGAGAAGTAATGGCAGCTCGACGTTTTCAAAGGCGGTCAGGACGGGGATCAGATTAAACGTCTGGAACACGTATCCGATATGCTCATTGCGCCAGTGTGCGGCCTGGGAATCGTTGAAGCGAAAAATATTCTGATTCTGCACCAGCAGTTCGCCCGACGTTGGCTGGTCGATGGCCGCGATCATATTGAGCAGCGTAGTCTTACCGGAGCCCGAGGGTCCCATCAGCGCCAGGAATTCGCCGGTGGCGATGTCGATCGAGACATCGTCGAGAGCCTTTACCTCGAACGCTTCACGTTTGAAAACTTTGCTGACGTTGCGGGCTTGAACTACTTTCGTTCCGGTTGCGACTCTGGTTTCAGCAACTGTGCTCATCAATTTACCCCTTCACCTTGATTGTGTCGCCGTCTTTCAAGTCCTGCGGCCCTTTGGTGATCACACTCTCACCGCCGACCAATCCATCCACGAGAAATCCATCGGTGCGCTGACTGAGCACTTGGACGTCGCGCATACGGGCTTTGCCGTTGAAGGCCAGAAAAACTACTTTCTTTCCATCGTGATCGCGCAAAGCGCCCGCTGGTACGAACGCTCCGGCAGGTTGGGCATTCGCAGCTTTGGGGGCATCGGCGAGAAATTTAACGGTGGCGTTCATCTCCGGCCGCAGGAAAACATCTGGATATTTCGCCGGATTCAGCACCTGCACTTTCACCTGCACGGTGGCCTTTTGTCGATTGGCCTCGGGAGAAATCTGCGCGATCTCACCGTCGTAAGTCTTATCGGGATAGGTGTCCGTGGTGACGATGCCTTTCTGCTTGGGACTGAGCCGGGCAAAGTCGGCCTGCGCGATGTCGAGTTCGACCTGAAGATCGTTCAAATCAGCCAGCGAGACAACCGATCCTTGTGGACCACCCGCCGCCGCGCTGGCAAACTGCGCAGTGATGAGTTCCCCTTTTTCGGCGGTGCGATCCAGGATCGTCCCGGTGACGGGAGCTCGAATTACCGTAGCGTCGAGCTGCGACTTGGCGTAATCGGCAAGGCCCTGCGCCTGTGCTACAGATCCGCGCGCCCGGGCGATCTCTTCCGGCCGTGGACCGATCTTCATCAGCTGAAAAGCTTTATCCAGCGAATTCACTCGTTGTTGATCAGAATCAAACTTTGCCGTTGCGTCGTCCAGGGCCTGCCGCGAAACCACACCGGCGGAGGAAAGCTCTTTGGTTCGATCCAGCGTCAGTTTGTCATTTACCAGCGTGGCACGAGCTTCATCAAGATTGTGTTGTGTCTCTTGAATCTCTTCCGGCCGCGATCCGTGCTCAAGTTCTTCGAGATACGCGCGAGCATTGTCCAATGCGCCTTTAGCCTGCTCGTAGGAGGCGCGGAATTCCTCATCTTCCAGGCGTACCAGCACTTGCCCTTCTTTAACCTTGTCGCCTTTCTCCACGCCGATCCATGCCAGGCGGCCAGTGACTTTGGAGTTCACGTTGATCGTGTGATGAGCCACGATGTAGCCGGTAGCTGAAAGCACGGTACCGCCGACCTCGCTATTCTCCGCCGATGCGCGCACCACTTCCACCTCAGGCACGTCGCGGGCCAGCAAACGGTAGGCGAGGATGGACAGGCTCAACACAGCTACAACGACGATTCCAATGACAATGTAGCGCCGCGCCCAGGCGGGAGGTTCTCCATTGCTCGCTCCGCGCTCTGAGCGGTCGATGCGCAAGCCCTGCAAGTCTTCGTGTTTTGCGTCAATCGGCATAAGTATGAATACGGAACAACCGCTGGTCTAGTTTCCTAAAGCTCAACCTCGCAATGCAGTCAAAATATTCTGACGCGCTGCGTGCCAGGCCGGAAACAGCCCGCCAAACAATCCCATAGCCAGTGCGAAGATGATCGCATACATCGCAACCTGCCAAGTGATTTGCAGGCTAAACACTACTTCGCTGAATGTGACCGCGTTCGAGGTTCCGGTTTGCATTCCATTGAAAGGCAGCATCAGCAGAATTCCTGCTAACGCTCCCAACATAGCCAGCAATAACGATTCGAAGACAAACGAGGTTAAAATAGCAGGGCGGGAAAATCCCAGCACCCGCAGCGTCGCAATCTCACGTCCTCGATAGGCCACGGCAGCGTACATTGTATTCATAGCCGCGAAACTCGAACCAATCGCCATGATGATTGCGACCACGATGCCGATGTATTTGATGGGAGCGCCCGAACGGGTTTGCTTGGCGTAATAGTCTGTCTCGAGAACTCCCTCCAGTTTCAGGCGCTGATCGTCGCTAACGCGGTTCTTCAGCGCGTCCGCGGCAATGGGATCGGTGGCACGCAAGTATGCGGACGAATATCCGCCCTGGCGATCGAAATCAGACGCCATCTGATTCACATCGCACCAAATCTCAGATTCATAAGCCGAACCGCCCGCGTCAAACACGCCCACTACTTTCCAGGCGCCTTTACCGAACTCCATGGTGTCGCCAATGTTCGCATGGGAAAACCGAGAGCGAATGGATTTACTCACCACAACCTCACGCTGTCCGGTGTGAAACCATCGTCCCTCAATCAACTTGGCGCTGGGGCGAAGCTCGAGTCCGTCCGGCATCATGCCACGCACCGTGACGTTCACTTCGCCGGTGCCGTCTTTGCGCGGAAGCACGATGACTACAACCCATTCGCCGGAAACCATTGGCTCGCCGTGGCTATCTTTTGCGATGCCGGGAAGAACTTTCAACGTTGGAAACAGCGCCGCATCGAAGCCCCCCGAGAGTTCCGCCTCTGAACCTTTTCGCAGCACCAGAACGTTCTCAGAATTGCCGCTCGACACGAAAGCCTTCTGCAAGCCTGCAAGCAGCGCCATTAAAAAGATGGCAGTGGTGACCGTGAGCGCAATCCCAAGCGCGGTCATGACCGTGAGCCCCTTGCGGAGTTTCAAATTGCGGACGTTATAGCTGATTGGTATTGCCATAGTTCACTGTTCCTGTTGCCACCGGCGTCCTTCTGTGGTCCGTGCTACAGCCGCCGGGACGGCGGCGCTACTCAACCGCTGTTCAGCCAATGTGGCGCAATCCCTCCACGATGTTGGTACGCGATGCGTTGTACGCCGGCAGACAGCCACTGATGAATCCCACGGTTGCGGCCACCAGCAGGGACGCCAACATGGTTGGAACGGTGACTCTCATTCCGGCAGGAATTCCGATGGCTACCGGAGAGTGGGTCAACCAACGGATCAGCAAGGTTGCACCCAGAACTCCCAGTGCCCCACCGGCCAGCGACAAGGCGATAGCCTCGCCCACGAACATCGACAGCACGCGCGGGCGAGTGAATCCAAGCGTTTTAAGCACCGCAACTTCACGCGTTCGTGCCCGAATCGACATGGCCATCGTATTGCCGGAGACCAGAAGAATGGCAAAAACCACCGCGCCGCAGATGCCGAGAATAAATGCTTTCACGTTTCCCAAAGACGATACGAAGGAGAGCTGGAACGCCTGCTGGCTCTCGGTCTTGGTTCGTTGGGGCGCATTGCGAAACATTTCATCGATTGCCTTGGAGACCGGCGCTACGTCACTGGGCGACGCGACCTCGGTGAGGTACCACCCCGCTTGTCCTTTGAACCAGCCGAGGGATTCTTCCAAATACTTGGTGTTGAAAATCAAGGAACGAACGGGCGGATCGATGGTGTAGATGGCGCGGATTGTGACCTCGGGATGCACCGGAAAATAGGGACTCTGCAGGGTCAGGTGGTCGCCAATTTTCCAGCCGAATTTCTTGGCCAGCTCAATGTCTACCATGGCTCCGGTGCGGTCACGTTGCCAGGCCAGCAACTGGTCGGGTGGGACGATCTTGTCGGCTGCAACCTTGGGATATTCGTCCGGGTCGGTGACGACCTGGGCGAAGGAGTTGGTTGAGCGGTCGTCTTTGTAAACATTTCCGAAATAAGTCATCGGCACTACAGCTAAAACGCCGGGTACGGTTCGAATCTTGTCGCGATAATACGCCGGCAGAAAAAATGCGAGGGAGACGCGATCCCGAGTAATGATGCGCTTTACGGAATCCGGAGGACCCTGATCAATGTAAAACGTGCGCCAGATCGACATCATCAGCGTCAGCAACAGCAGGGAAAAGCTGATGCTCAGCATAGTCAGCAGGCTGCGCCGCTTATTGCGAAACGTATTGCGCACGACAAAACTGCCTAGGGTCATAAGTCAACCGATGTGGCGTAATCCGTCCACGATATTTACCTTCGAAGCGTGATAGGAAGGAAGCATGGCACTGACAAGTCCAACAAATCCGGCGATCATCAGAGAAAGGACGCACATCCCAGGCGTCACCCTCATGGGGAAAAAAGAGATGAACTGTTTGGAATGGGTAAGGCCGTAAATCATCAACCAGCCCAGGAAAAATCCAAGCAAGCCTCCGGTAAGAGAGAGCGCCACAGCCTCGCTTACGAACAGCCCCAGCACGCTTTGCCGTGTGAAACCCAAGGTCTTGAGCACGGCGACTTCCCTCGTTCGTTCACGGATCGACATCGCCATGGTGTTCGCGGAAACCAGCAGCGTTGCGAACACAACGGCCGAACAAATCATCAGGATAAAGGCTTTCACGTTGCCCATCATGGCGACGAATTCCAGACCAAAGGCTTTTTCGCTCTCCGATTTCGTGGGCTGGGGAGAGTTGCGGAACATGTCATCCACTATGCTGGCGATCTTGCTGACATCTCCGGGAGAAGCCGCCAGAATGCTAAAGGTTCCGGCCTGCCCTTTGAAGAAAGAGACGGCTTCTTCCACATATTTGGAATTGAAATAGACCGACTTGTTGTCCGGGTAGGAGGTGAAAATGCCTCGAATGTATAACTCCAGGTCGACCGGATAAATGTTGCCCTTCAATACCATCCGGTCCCCCAGCTTCCATCCGTATTTCTTGGCCAGGGTGTCATCGACGATTACGCCCTGGCGATCGCGTTGCCAGGCGATTCGTTGCTCGTCCGGCATTTGAATGTCTCGGAAGACTTTAAAAAATTCTTCCGGATCGGTGCCGAATTGCGCGAAAAAGTTCTCCGGCTTATCGTCTCTATAAATTCCGCCGAACCATGAAACCGGGACCACCGCCACGACTCCGGGGACGGCGCGAATTTTCTCGCGGTAAAATCCAGGCAAACTGAAAGTCAAAGATACGCGATGCCGCACCACCAAGCGCTCCGCTGATTCAGCGCTCCCTTCATCAAGGTAGAAAGCCCGCCAGATGGTCATCATGAGGGTCAGCAACAGCAAAGAAAAAGCGATGCTCAACACGGTCAGAATGCTGCGCCGCTTGTTGCGGAAGGCGTTCTTGGTGACAAATCGGGTCAAAGTCATAT
>JBAVUV010000161.1:0-1723 GCA_049696955.1 Candidatus Sulfotelmatobacter sp.
GTCTAAGAATCTTGGAGTGAAATCCTAAGCATAAACAAAAAAACGGGGGATCTATGCAATTCTCAGAAATGCATAGACTCCCGCTTTCTTGTTTGAGAGACGACCCTACGGATTGAGCAACCCGTAAATGTCCAACTCGGTCGCGGTGGGTACAAAGACTTTTCCATTTGCGATAGTGGGCACGGTGAACTTCAGCGCCAGTCCTGCTGTATCCCGACCGCTTGCCGCCTGTGAGCTGTTGTAGAGCTGGTTGGCCAGGTTGGTGGCATCGTAGGCGTGCAACACCAGCGGGCCACTTGAGGCCGGATCGCATCCGCACGATGTGTAGGCTGAATTGTCTGTATCCCAGACAATGGCGTTATTGTTGCCATTGGCCGACAGCGATGCCGTGGCTCCGTGTGCCGTATAGATCACGCTGCCCTCGGAAGTCGGCCCGGCCAGAGGCGTGGAGTTATTCGGATTCCAGCTGTAAGCCTTCAGAACGTCGCGATTGTCGTGGTAGTAGATATTCTCGTTCCAATAAAC
The DNA here is from genome assembly GCA_049696955.1 of Candidatus Sulfotelmatobacter sp. Taxonomy (GTDB): domain Bacteria; phylum Acidobacteriota; class Terriglobia; order Terriglobales; family Acidobacteriaceae; genus Sulfotelmatobacter. The sequence goes on from JBAVUV010000161.1 coordinate 526, forward strand.
CGGAGTTGAAAAAATGTTGTTGTACTGCTGCGTGCCGGTTTGCAGGGTCTCAATCACGTCATTTGTGCTGGAAAAACCGCCCATATCGAGAGGATTAACCACAAAGACGTTGCCGTCTTTCCCTCCTCCGATGAGGGCCTGCTCGTATTGGGAGTTGCCCGGCACAAGCGTAGGCGATCCGCTGCCCAGATCAGCATCGTTCGCGGAAAGGGTGTAGTTATTGTCCGGCGAAAAAGAGCTCTGCACGGCCAAAGTGGTCGGACTTAAGTTGAGGAAAGAATCGTTGTAACCGGTCTGCGTGTAGGTCGGAGGCGCGGAGATCCATTCATCGTCGTAATCGGTCCCGGTCTCCACATATACATTGCCGCTGCTGTCAATCGCGGGCGCGCCGCCTCCGGACCACAATCCTCCACCTTCAGCACCGTTGGTATCTTCGAATACTGCCTGTTGGGTTAGGGTCTGCTTGTCATATGCCACAACCCAGCCATTATCACAATCGCCAAAAGCAATATAGATCCAGTTCGTAACTGGGTTCAGGGCCAGACCCATGCGCTGGAAGCAAAAGGTTTCCAGGCTGTCGCCGGAATACGTCGCGCTTATAACGACAGGGCCCAGTTTGAGCGCGCCTGTGGTCAGATCCAGCCCAAACAGCCTAAATGGGGTTGGACTATTAGGGCTCGCCTCAGACACTAAGTACATAGTATTGGTCGTCGGATCAATGACCGGCGTCGAGAGTACTCCCACGCTCGGATATGGGCCACCGGTATCGTTCACGATAACGGCTGGACCCAAGATGCTGGGACCATCCGTCCAGAAGGTCTGCGCAGTGGCCGACGAAGTCGCGTCGGCGTTGAAGGCATAAACGTAATTATTTTGCGTGGCCACAAACACCACGTCATACGTGCCGCCACCGATACTGAGCTGCGGCACGTACAAAGGCTGGGCGTAGATCTGACCATCCACCGGATAGGAAACGAGTTTGCCAAAGCTTGTTGAGTTCACATTCTGGGGTGTGAGCGTAACTTCGTTCAGATACGCGCCATCGCGGGCAAGGTCGTTGTGATAGGTGAGCACAGAGGTTTGTGTGGGATTAACCACTACCACCGAAGCCGAACGACTGAACGCGGAATTTGCCACGCTGCTCGCAGTCACGACATAGGAGCCAACCGCCGGAGGAGCAGTGTAGACGCCTGAAGAG
>JBAVUV010000162.1:0-8510 GCA_049696955.1 Candidatus Sulfotelmatobacter sp.
CCCTTGCAGCGTCCACTATTAGCTTGGCCGCGTCCCCAAGGGGAATCACTACCGCAGTTCTAAATAGCTGGACGATGGTGGCACGACCTTCACAACCCATGGCAGAACATGTTCGCGAGGTGTTGCGGTCCCGCTCGGGCCGATATCTATTGCCCCCTTGATCTTCTTGATGTTGGCGCCAACCATTCACCGAATGGGCTGACAATCTTAACGATAAGTACGGCATCGAAGTTCCCGTTTCAAAAATCAATCTTGGTCTGGTTGCCACTACTCTAGCCGGCTGCGGCATTGCCCATGGTTCCCTTGGTAGTGCTGGTGACGCCAGCTTCCATTCACCATTGTTGGGTTGCGGACAACCGAGTGAAGGTCCATCTGTTGTCTCTCGACCCTGCAAGTTCTAACAGTTGGCATCAGCGACCAATTTCTGCGATATAGAACTGGGGAGTTCTAGCTCCGAAACGTCGTCAGATTCATCATGCCCGGCATATTGACCCCCCAGTCGCAGATGAAATGCCGGACTCGAGATCGCTAACGCGGAGGCCCAATTTTAATGTGCACACTCGCAAATATATTCGTACAAATCTTGCGCGTTCTCAGGGAACACAAGTTGCGCACGTTTCTCACAATGTTTGGGATCGCGTGGGGTGTCGGATCGCTTTTGCTGCTGGTTGGACTGGGCGAAGGTTTTCGTTCAGGCAATAAGAGGGAGATGGCAGAGTTTGGAAAAGATATCATGTTCGTGTTTCCCGGCCGAGCGCCGGTGATCGAAGGCAGCGTGCGCTCGGCCCGCAACTACCTCCTTACCTATCAAGACTACCTCGACGTTCGCGATACTGCACAATACGTCCGGGATGCTGTGCCGGTGCTTGTCCGAGGGGAGTTGCGCGCTGTAAGCGAGTTTGCCAATACCAATGGAGAAATCGCTGGCGTGGAACCTCAGTTTAATCAGATCAGGTTTCTTCCGCTCAAGCAGGGCCGATGGCTCAACGATGCGGACGAAAGCCAGAAGCGCAACGTAATTGTCCTGGGGGATGAGATGACAAGAACTCTCTTCCCCGGTCGTCCCGCGATAGGAGCGACTATCCTGCTCGATGGCATAAGTTTCAAGGTCGTGGGTACCGTGCAGCGCGTGGGACACGGCGACAACAACTCTACGAACATGCGGGGGTATATCTCTTACCGAGTCATGAGCATGTATTTTCCGCTGAAGGGTGACGGGCAGCGCGGCGCCATTTCGTTCATTAACTACCAGCCTCGTACTCGACGCGGACACCTGTTCGCGCAACACGAAGTTCGTAAGATCATCGCCCGCAATCATGGCTTTGACGAACGCGACGACAACGCCTTCGAACTATGGGACACGATTCAACAATCCGAAATGATCGGCGCGCTCTTCGATGCCATGGATATGTTCCTGGGCAGTGTGGGACTGGCCACGCTCGCGATTGGAGCCATCGGAGTGGTTAACATCATGCTGGTTTCGGTCAGTGAACGGACGTGCGAAATCGGTTTGCGGAAAGCCGTCGGCGCAACCAACCGAAGCATCCTTTTTCAGTTTTTGCTGGAGGGAGTTTCTTTAAGCATGACCAGTGGATTCGTTGGTATGGCACTGGCGGCAGGCGTGATGGCTGCGCTCGGAACAGTTCGCGGCCCGGAGGGATTTGATCCGCCAAAGCTCGTGCCCATGACGGCAGCGTTGGCGGTCTGCAGTATGACGGTGGCGGGCGTAGCCGCGGGGCTTTATCCCGCCCGTCGAGCGGCCATGCTGCAACCGGTGGAAGCGCTGAGACAGGAGTAATCGGTGTTAGCCGGTACGTTTCACGAAGCCTGGACTGCATTGCAATACAACCATCGCAGTACTGCGCTTACCATGTTGGGCATAGCCTGGGGAATTGCTACCGTAGTGTTGCTGCTCGCCTACGGGAATGGATGCGGGCAGGTCATGACCAACATTTTTGCCAGCTTCGGTACCAAGACGATGATTCTGATTCCCGGGCGGACGTCTATGCAAGCTGGCGGCCGGAAGGCCGGTACGTTGCTGCGCTTTACTCTGGATGATGTCGACCTGTTGAGAACGAATGTGCCGCAAATCTCACGCATCACGCCGGAGGTACATAAGAAGTCCAGTGTCCAATACGAGTCTCGAACTTTCAATTTCGGCGTGGTCGGCGATCATCCCAATGTCGCCTCGATTCGGGTCCTGGCTCCAGCGCGAGGCCGTTTTTTTAACGTCGATGATGAACTGCAGCGTGCTCGAGTCGCTGTATTAAGTTCAGAGGCGAAAGAAAAACTTTTTTCAGGACGGAATGCGCTGGGCGAACACGTTCGCATCGATGGCCTCAGCTTCGAGGTAATTGGCGTTTTGAGGGCCAAGATGCAGGAGGGCGACGATGACATAAACCGTATAGTTTACGTACCGTTCACCACCATGGGAGATCTTGCTGATATCCATTTCCTCAACTCAATTGCCTTTAACTACGAGGTGAACGACTACGAGGGACTGGAAAGGGCTGTCCGCGCAGTGATGGCGATCCAGCACAAATTCAGCCTATCGGATCGGCGTGCGCTATCCGTGTACAGCGTCATGGATCAGGTGCACCAGTTTCAGATGATGGCGCTTGGCTTCAAAGTGCTGCTGGCGTTAATCGGGACAATTACGCTTGGCACCGGCGGTGTGGGGCTGATGAATATCATGCTGGTGTCGGTGACGCAACGCACTCGCGAGATCGGCATAGAAAGGGCGCTCGGCTCGAGACAGCGAGATGTTTTCTTCCGATTTTTGACGGAAGCACTTAGCATCAGTTTTATCGGAGGCGCACTGGGAGTGGTGCTGGCGTACGTCATCGCTCACTCGGTAGGCAGACTCACCTTGTACAGCGCCATGGCCACGCACGCGGAGGCAGGCGACATCCAACTGCTGATCGATCCAGGAACGCTCATGATCGCCACCTTGATCCTCATCGCAGTCGCCTTGGTCAGTGGCATGATTCCCGCTATACGGGCATCCCGCCTGGACCCGATCGAAGCTTTACGCCACGAATAGATTGGGTTGCTGGCCAAAGAACTACGATTGCTGGACGCGCTTCGCTTCTGCCGCGCAAGATTTCTTATTCGACTACGAAGACTGCAAGCTGAAACGGCGGCACTGTTTCTTCTGACAGTTGAAATGCAGTGATTTGGGAGCTTAACTAGCGACAATGAGCGCGACCTGAATCAACGTGAAACTGGCGGTAACAGTTCTCCTGATTCCGTAGGCCGAATTACCCCGAGCGCGGAAAAAAACGCGCGCACTTGGGTGCCGGCACCCGTGGGGTATAGCTGAGATTGGAGTTTCTCGCGATGACCGCGAATGCTTGGTCGACGCCGAGTATGCGTGTGGCTGCTCCGAGCATTTCGATTCTTCCGGCGGGCCGAAAACCAAGATTTCTGCAGGGCCTTACAGCCCAGGAGCTTGAGTCGGTAACGGCTGCGGCAACATCCCGCCAGTTCGTGGCTAACTCCGTAGTCACGAATCAGGGGGATCCCGCCGACTATTTCTTTCTATTGACCAAGGGATGCGGCAGGCATTTCTCTCTCACGGAAGATGGACGGAAGATTCTCCTCATCTGGTTTTCCCCCGGAGACATATTTGGTGGTTACGCACTCTTGCAGGACCCATCGACCTATCTCCTCGGCACGGAGATGGTGGAAGACAGTTGCGCATTGGTTTGGCGCCGCAGCGTGATCCGGGACCTCGTAGCCCGCAATGCACGCCTGCAGGAGAATGCGTTGTCAATTGCATCGGATTATTTGGCATGGTTTCACGCTTCACACATGGCTTTGATCAGCCATACTGCCCGGCAAAGACTTGCGCGAGTGCTGACGAGCCTTGCGGAGGGCATTGGTCACAAGGTCCCAGGCGGGATGGCGCTGGACATCACCAACGAGCAGTTAGCAAACGCAGCTAACGTGACGCCGTTCACGGCTAGTCGTCTCCTGAGCGAGTGGCAGCGTAACGGTGCGGTTAGCAAGAGCCGAGGTAGTGTTGTGGTGCGTGTCCCGCAACGGCTATACCGGATCTGACGACATTCACTCTCTTCTGCTTCGTCCCGATTGTTCTTGCACAATAAGAGAGTTGCGCTTGCGCAACGACTCAGTCGTCCTGGTCTGCAATCTTCGTTGCATCATGAATTCCGTAATCGATAGCAGCACAGGCGTATTGAATTCAGAACATAAAGGTGCCGCGGTCGCGGCGGTACGTGTTCTGTTGGTTGATGATTTCGAACCTTGCCGGGACTTGGTGTCCTTGGTCCTGAAGCAGCAGCCGGGATACGCAATCGTCGCAGAAGTAGGCAATGGGCTCGAAGCGGTTCAGAAAGCCGAAGAACTCAAGCCCGACTTGGTCGTGCTCGATGTAGGCCTCCCAGAATTAAACGGGATCGAAGTTGCTCGGCGCATCGTTCGCTGCTCACCCGCTACGACGATATTGTTTTTAACCGGAAATCACGACACAGAAGTAGCGCGTGAAGCTTTGCGCGCCGGTGCGCAGGGATATGTGCACAAATTCGATTTAATCGTTGAACTGGGCTTGGCTGTGAAAGCGGTTCTTTCAGGAGGAAAATTCCTCAGCCGCAGACTTCGAAACCGCGACCTGATTGAGACCTCTGGCCTGTGACCTAAGCTGTCGCTCCTGGGTTGAGGACGACGATTTGAGAAAGACGACCGTGAAGCTCAACACCCGTCGCCGGCGGTCCCTGAGGGGGCGTTCTCGGGTATACTTCTTGCCGCCCGCTGATTATCGGGCGGTTGGCAGCTGTCAATATTGCCAGTATCCGCTGCGGCGCACTCATCTGAAAATCGGTCGTTCAAGTCTCCTCGATGAACGGATCAATCAGCCTCGACAAGCGGACCGTCTTTAGAAACGCAATCTTGCCTGCGCGAGTCACGGTGCGGACGATCACTAGCTGGCTGGTCATCGTGCTTTATGCAAGTGTCGCAGCCCTCCCGGGAGTTGCGGCGCGAGATGCTTCAGAGATTTCTTCCGAATCTTCTGCTGCTGTGTCTGTGAGTCAAACTATTTCACCGGTGATCGTGGTGGGTTTTCTTGGAGGTTTTGTAGCCCATGATGAGCCCCACCATCCCGAGGTTCAGCTGATCCGAGATCTGCATCAGGAGTATCCCGAGCATGTTTATTTCGGTCTCTTTGAAAACAGCAAAGTGGGCGAAGCCTATCGGAGCATTTTGAACCAGTTGGGCGCGAAGGAAAACCAGGAGCTATCGGATGCGGAAAAGCGACGGGCACACATATTGCTGTTTGGTCACAGTTGGGGTGCCTCGGCCGTGATTGCTTTGTCCAGGAAACTCGAGCGTAAAGGCATCCCCGTTATGCTCACGATACAAGTGGACAGTGTGGCAAAGCCATTTCAGAACGATCGGGTGATTCCAGCCAACGTTTTCGAAGCGGCAAACTTTTACCAGACGCGCGGCCTGATCCACGGCCGGTCGAAAATCACTTCCGCTGATCCATCCCGAACGACAATCCTGGGCAATTTTCATTGGCAGTACAAAGAGGAGCCCACAGAGTGTCGTGATTTTTCCTGGTATGCGCGTTTCTTTACCAAGAGCCATATCGAGATCGAATGCGATCCCAAAGTTTGGTCTCAAGTGAAGACGCTCCTTCGCCGCAGGTTGCCTGATCCACCGGTAACTGAGGGCGCTGAAAATGGACATCAGACCCTGGACGCGAGAGAATTAGAGAATGCCGAACGCAGACGAACTTTGCGGCCACAATGAAGTGAAAAGACCGGGAAACGCTGGCCGCTTGCGCAGATCGATGCTCTTTGTGACGTGTATCTATCTGGGTGTTTCGGGTGCGCTACTGGCGCAAACGCCCGCTGCGCAGGACGGCGCTTCGGACAAGTCCTGGACGGCAACCACAGACTCGAAAGAAGACTACGCGAATCCCACGCGTACGCTGGAAAGTCATACTCAGAACGGCAATCGTACGGTGGACGTGCGATCGCTGCAGACTCGCGGAGCCGGCGGCGGCTTCCAACCTTATCAGGACATCGAAAAAGAAACCGTGCGGGTGAATGCGACGACCACCCGGACCACAACTCGCACATTTGTGCGAGACAGCGACGGGAATAAGATCTTGTTCCAGGTCAGGGAAGAAGAAAAGCAAGCTCTTCCAGGCGGTGACTCAAAGCTGGTACGCACAACGTCGAACCCGGACGCGAACGGCAACCTGCAGATGGTGCAGCGCGAAAATCAGGAGACGCTAAAGACCAGTCCTGGCGTGGAAGAAACGAAGACCACCGTAATGCTCCCCGGCATCAACGGTGGGCTGGCTCCTGCCATGCAGATCCTGGAGTTCGAGAAACGTAGTGGCAAAACAGTCGAAATTCAAAAAACGACGCAGCTTCCAGATGGCGCCGGGAGCTGGCAAGTGGCTGAAGTACGTCATACGACGACCAAGGAAGACAACAAGAATCGGAGTACGGAAGAGTTCGTGTCGCGTCCCGACTTAGACGGCAATCTGGGAGAGATCACGCGTACTGTGGGTAAGGAATCGGAGGATGGCTCAGGCGGTAAGCAAAAGTCCGAGGAAACTTATTCCATCGATCAACCCGGAGCGCCCCGCGACAAGAGCCTCCACTTGGTGGAGCGCGTCACGACCACCCAGCGCCGTACTGCAGACAGCGAGCAAACGACCAAAGTGTTGGAGCAAACCAACCCCGGCGATCCCGGTGCTGGGCTTTGGGTGTCCACCGTGAACAAAGAAGGGGAACGTCTGGGACCGGCTGGAGTGCAGGGAACGGAGACGATTCAACAGCGCGATGCCAACGGAAATCTGAATGTAGTTTCAGTCGACACCACGAAAGCTGATAGCGCGAACGCAATCAACATTCAAATTGGACCTGCAAAGCCAAAATAACAGTTCAAGGAACTCGGGGGTAGGAAAATCCAGCGCTTGACAGACCTTGGCCGATAAACCGCCCGCCGCCGCAAACCGCTTCCATGGCAGTCAACAACTCACCTCCGGCACAGGCTTTCACCACATAGCCCACTGCGCCCAAACTGAAAGCTTCCTGGACTATGTTGGGAGACGTTTCCTGGCTCAGGAACAATATCTTGCAATCCGGGAGGAGCTTTCGGATTCGTCGAGCGGCTTCGATTCCATTCAGCTTGGGAAGGCCGATGTCGAGCACAATCAGAGCCGGTTCCAGATCCTCTGATTTTTGTACTGCTTCCATTCCGTTCGAAGCCTCGCCGACGATCTGCCATTCCGACTTGTACTGCAGCATTGAACATACAAATCGCCGGAATGGTTCGAAATCATCGACCACAAGAATCCGGACCGGTGAAATTTCCAAAGTAGCTTTCGTCCTCTCTGAACCAGTTTGGGGCCAAAAGCCCAATGGCAGAAACCCGAGTTAGACTGACGCGATCGACGGAACGCTCGCAGGTCAGGAATCGACTGTTCTTCCACTCTTTCAAACCCGCCAGCGGCAGAACAGTTGTGTCTTCGGAGTACAGATTCACCGAAAGCAGAACAAAATATCTCAAGCGCGTCCATCAGGGAGAGTCCGTTTCGGAGATAGGGATTTTCCCGATTCCCGCGCGTGCTGACGCAATGCTGGATCTATGCGATAGCATGTCGCGAAAACCAGTTGCGGCTGCCAACGCGGACGTAATGCCGCAGCACGAGCGAGTGCAGTACTTTACCGTCAGGATGCAAGTAAGAGGATCAGCATTCGCGTCTTAAGGCTAGCTAGCTCTTGGATTTATTTACTGGCGACTTCTTGTTAAGTGTAGACAGCAACAACTTAGCCGACGGAGGCGCCGGTACCGCTCTCTTGAACACGATGTCCTGCGCGCTCACTTCTTTTCCATAGAGCTTCTTGTTTGCGTCATTATCGGGACGAAGCGTCGAACCGGCGAGAGAGATTCCGGCGAACAATCCCCGAGCGCGGGAATAGGAAAGGATCTCGGCTCGCAGAGTTACATCGGTTTCGGCGGAAGCGGTTCGTCCCACGGGACCGGCGGCGGCGGAGACGTCACCTCCTAGCTTGACCTTGCTGGCCAGGATGTTCTCTGCTGACCGTGGAGTCATCAGGAGCAGTACGAAATCAGTCGCCTGGCCGCCCAATTGCAAGCCAAAGCTGCCACCCTCAAGCGCCATCATGGCGGGAGGACCCCAGTGCCCTTTGAAATCTTTGCCACCGCGGCAGGTCATCACGCCGCGGCCGTAGCTACCGCCGAGTCCGATGGCGAATTTGAGCACGGAGGGTAAAACAACGACGCAATCTGCCTTGTCGAGCACATCCTGCGGAATGTCGTCCGGAATGTTTACAATTTCCTGCATTACCTTTCCAGCATTTGCGACTCGATCCTGTTCCTTATCTTGCCCAAACGCAGGCAACGAAACCAGGACAAGAGAAAGACCAGCTCTCAGCCAAATGTTCTTCATAAGGTTTCCTCCGGCAATGTTTGAACGCTCTTCCTCGTGCGACCCCGAAAGGACCAGC
>JBAVUV010000163.1:0-9616 GCA_049696955.1 Candidatus Sulfotelmatobacter sp.
TCCCGAGGCCGTTCGCGAGAACCGATAAATCGGTACCCCGTCAAGGTCACTTTCATTATCGAGATAAAGCCACCCGGAAATCAAGTTACTGTGATGAGAGTCGCACCCCGTCCAGCGAACCCTCCACTTGTCCCTGAGAGACAATCCTTCCGAAGAAAGAATGGACCTGGAGGGATTCGAACCCTCACCTAGGACCTTGACGGGGTCCTGTGCTGCCATTACACCACAGGCCCACGAACCAAAGCTTACTTCAGTCGCAGTAAAGCTTCGGGCCTCGAGCTTGCATTTTTATGGAAGCAGGGTTTCGTTTTGGAACCGGATACCATACGTCTCACTTTGAGATTCACACGCCGCCAGCGGAACTAAGGCGCAGGCTGCGGGTTTAAAATACGTAACAGTTCCCGCCGGGTCGCAAGATCACTCGACGGCGGCTAAGAACGTAGGTTTGACCCCAGGAAGCGCCTACGTGAGCCACGGAGAGGGATGACCCTATATGTACAAGCCCGCACCGATCCGAACCAGTTTTTCTCGATTGCTAGTTGAGTCGCGACGAAGACTGAATCCGGGCAGGCTCCTTGCGCTGGCAATGGCACTTTTCCTCGCTCCTGCGCTGTTTGCCCAGCAAGAGCCTAACGGTCAGTACCCTTCTGACCAGTCCGGCGATCAGCAATCCGGCTATGGACAGCCCGGGTATGCACAGCCCCAGCCCTACCAGCAGCCGAATTCGCAACCAGCTTACCGAGATCAGGCTTACCCCGACCAGGCTTCCCCTCAGCAGCCCTATTCCGGCGACAACCAGACAGAAAACCAGCAAGACTATCCCCAGCAAATGCAGCCAGAGCAGGGATATTCCCAGCAGACGAATCAGATTCAGCCTCTCGGCGAGCAACAATTGGAACAACTGGTAGCGCCGATCGCCCTTTACCCGGACACGCTGGTGGCGCAGGTGCTGACCGCGTCTACATATCCCGCGCAGATCGCGGAGGCCAACCGGTGGCGGCGAGCGCAAGGATATGCGTCCTCCGAGCAGATCGCAGCCGGAGCCGACGCGCGACCCTGGGACCCGAGCGTGAAGGCGCTAACGGCTTTCCCGCAAGTGCTCGCGCAGATGAATTACAACCTGCAATGGGCCACGGAACTGGGCAATGCCTACTACAACCAGCCGCAGGAATTGCTTCAGGCAGTGCAGGTGATGCGCCAGCGCGCGCTGGCAGCGGGAAACCTGCGAAGCACTCCGCAGGAAGCGATCAGCTACGATCAGGGCAATATCGTGCTGGCGCCGGTGAATCCGCAGTTGGTGTACGTGCCGGAATATAACCCGTGGGCTGTTTACGGGCAGCCGATCTCCCCCTATCCCGGGTTTTCCCTGCTAGGCGCAGTTGGGTCATTCATCGGTTTATCCTTCGGCGCTTTCGGTCCATCGGCAATGCGATTTGGCCTGGGCATCGCGACGACGGCTTTCATGCACACTCCATTCGGATTGCTGGCGTGGGGATTGGACTGGCTGGCTCACTCGGTGCTCTTCCACGGTTCAAACTATTACTCCCATAGCATGACGGTGCGCGATTGGGGGTTGCCGCATGGTGGCCCACGCGCCTTTGGCCGAAGCGGCGCAGCTTGGGCGAATAGATCGTACCGGGGTGGTTATGGTCGACCCGGCATGGGATTCAATGGGACGCGTTCGCAGGGATTCTCCCGAGCTCCATACCGAACGCCAGACAGAGATGTTTATGCGAGGAACCGGGCGGGCGAACGATACAGTCGCGGTTACCAGACGTCCAGAGGGGGCTACGCTGGGTCGTCGCGAGGAACCTACAATAGTCTCCGGCCAGCGGCCAACCGACCTCAGCAGTATGCTCGCTCCGGCTTCGGTTCGAGCTCTTACAATTCCAGTTCTCTTAGCAGGTCCGGAAGCTTTCGCGGCAGAACAAGCACAAATTACGGCAGCCCGATGCGTGCCAGCCGTGCCCCAGGCGGAAGCTTTCAGCGCAGCGGTTTCGGAGGACGTTCCTCCGGCGGCTTTAGAAGTCCCGGTTTCGGCGAGTCCTCGGGTAGGCAGTCGCACTCAGGCCGCTCCCATTTTGGCGGCGGACACGCGCCGAAGAGCTTCGGCGGGGGGAAGAGCCATGGTCACTCCGGCGGAGGGGGGCATTCTGGCGGTCACGGTCACGGCCACTCGGGCGGTGGCAAACACCACCGCTAAGACGGCTGGCGATCGTACGACGATCCGATCTGTTCGTTTTATCCTTGGGCAGCCGACCGGAGCCCGATAGAATGGAATGAGTATTTGACCCGACCGATCCTCACGGTTGGCATGTGTGTTCGCTTCCGGAGCATCTTGAGTCTGCGCCGAAACTCGCAATGAAACACGAACTCACCGCTCGGCCTCAAATGAGATCTGCGTTTCAATGTTTGTGCGTGATTCTGTTAGCCGCCAGCGGAGTCTTCGCCCAGGAGGGCCCTTCCTCTCTCGCTTCATCACAAACCTCATCCCCGCAACCTTCTTCATCTGCACATGCTCTTCTACAGGGAATGGTGACCAAGGATCCTGGCAGCGAGCCTGTCAAGAAAGCTCTCGTCGAACTAATCGCTGAGAGCCAGAATGATGGCGCAAACTACACTGCGCTTACCGCGGCTGATGGCAGCTTTCGCATTGAAAACATCAAGCCGGGACGCTATCGTTTGTTTGTCGAGCGCACCGGATATCAAGAGATCGACAAGCATCACCGTCACACCGAGGGTCGCGTGCTCACGCTGAGCGCGGGACAGGAGGTGAAAGATCTCGTCATTCTTTTGCAGGCTGCCGCCGTAGTCGAAGGCCGCGTCACGGACGAAGACGGCGATCCTCTGGCCGAAGCACAAGTCGCCGTGCTGCGCCAGACTTTCGTTCAGGGGCACAGCCACTGGGAACAGGCGGGAGCGGAGCGCACCAACGATCTCGGCGAATACCGCATCGCCGGATTGGCCCCAGGCAAATATTTCATTGCAGTCACTCCGCCGCCAGATTTCAGAAGCCTGATCGAAACCACGGGCAGCACCCCCGGAGCCGTCGCACCTCACGCCGGAGCAGTTTCCGAGAAGCCTGCGCCGCTCGCTTACCAAACCACTTATTATCCCGGCACTCGGGACCGCTCCCAGGCCGCCCCCATCCCATTGCATGCAGGCGAAGATTTTCCTGCGAACTTCTCCCTAACTCCCAGCCCCAGTTTGACCATTCGCGGTTCTGTGATGAATCTGCCGCCGGGCTCGAGCGCCGCGATCATGCTGCAATCCAAAGATTTCAATCTTGTGCTGAGCGGTGGCGAGATGCACAAAGACGGTAGCTTCGAGATTCGCGATGTTTCTCCCGGAGCCTACAACATTGTGGCCACAGTGGATAATGTTGCCGTGCCGATGATGGCGCGGCAATCGCTGCAGCTGGCTGAAAATGTGGAAGGCCTGCGGCTGTCGCCGCAAAGCGGCGGCACCGTTCGTGGTCGCCTTCACATGGATAGCGGCGGCGGCGCTGGGACGGATCCCAGCCAGTTCTTTCTTCTTCTGCACCCCGTTGCCGAGGATAACGACAGCAATGATGATTCTTCCGCCGCGGGCACTATGGGAGGAGGCTTTTCAAATCTTGCCCACGTTAGCGGCGATGGAAGTTTTACCTGGAAGGACGTTCCCCCTGGAACTTATTCCGTTCAGATCTCCGACGTCAGCGCTATGCCAGATTGGTTTCTAAAATCGGCCGCGTCAGATGGACACGATGCGACGGATTCTGGATTCAGCGTCGGCGCGAGTGCGATTACCCTGGATCTAATGGCAAGCGCCAGCGGCGGCGCCATCGACGGCGTCGTCGGCAATCAGAACGATGAACCGGTCGCGGACGCCGCGATTGTCGCGGTTCCGGAGGCGCGCTTCCGCAATCGCCCGGATCGTTATCGCAAAGCCGTCGCGGATCAGAGCGGACACTTTAGTTTGCGCGGCTTGCCTCCGGGAGACTACACGTTGTTCTCATGGGAGAGCGTGGACGGCGAGCCATATTACGACGCCGAATTCTTAAGAGGTTATGAAGACCGGGGAAAAGCGATTCGCGTGCGTGAAGGAAATCGAGTGAGCGTGCAACTCAAGGCAATTCTGTCGGCGGAAGATCAGCCCTAAACCTCTGTCCGTTTCTGGCCGCGACGGCGTATGCTTTGGGATTATGAAACCCCTTCTGACCTTCCTCCTTCTGCTTGCCGGCGTGCTCGCCACCAACTTCGCTTCTGCGGAAGACACTCCGGCGAAGGGTCTGCTCGTGCTCTCCAAGCGCGACGAGACCCTCGCCATTGTTGATCCCTCCAGCTTGAAAGTGATTGCGCGGGTACCCGTCGGTAATGATCCCCATGAAGTCATCGCCTCGACCGATGGCAAGACGGCTTATGTATCCAACTATGGATCCGGTGCGTTCCACACCCTCGCTGTCGTGGATCTGATCGCACAGAAAGCGTTGCCTTCAATCGATCTTGGAGCTCTGCGCGGTCCGCACGGATTGACTTTTGTGGATGGGAAAGTTTGGTTCACCGCCGAAGGCGCCAAGGCAATCGGCAGCTATGATCCCGGCAAGAAAAATGTCGATTGGATTCTCGGTACCGGTCAAAACCGGACGCACATGATCTACGTTTCTCCGGATTTGCGACTGATCGTCACCACCAATGTAAGTTCGGGAACGGTGAGCATGATCGAAAAAACTGCCAGCGGTCCTGGCCAAGGCGGTCCGCCGGGAACTCACACCGATTGGAATGAGACAGTGGTTCGCGTTGGCAACGGCTCCGAAGGATTTGATATTTCTCCGGATGGCAAAGAAATCTGGGTGGCGAACGCGGGCGATGGAACTGTGTCGATCATTGACGCAGCAAGCAAGCAAGTGACGCAAACTCTCGCGGCCGATGTAAGCAGCGCGAATCGGCTGAAGTTCACCCCGGATGGAAAGTTTGTGCTGATCTCGGCCCTACGCGGCGCAGACGTAACTGTCATCGATGCTGCGACTAGAAAAACGACCAAACGAATTCCAGTTGGACACGGCGCTGCCGGCATCGAAATGCAGCCTGACGGCGCACGCGCCTACGTTGCGTGCACTCCCGACGATTACGTTGCCGTCATCGATTTGCATTCGATGGAAGTTGTCGGTCACATTCAAGCCGGTTCAAATCCTGATGGCCTCGCTTGGATGATTCGGCACTAAAAAACCTAATTCGGCAACCTGGGAACAAAGAATTAATACTCCCGAATTGCGAGAAACCGCTGAATTTCTTTTTTCGGAGCTCGTAGTAGCCCAATTCTTACATGCGCAGCCCTACGCGAAAGGGCATGCAGGGTCTATGAAATTTGGGATTGCGTACACTACTATTCTGAAAAGACAGCACTTGCCCGCTTCCCACAACTTTCGGCAGACCATGGCATCAGAATTGCATTTATCCATGCATTCGGAGGTTTTATATGCCTGCTGCCAGCGACGCAGAATTTTTTAAGCTGCTCAAGACAGACATTGATTATTTCACCCGCGCCCTTGAGCGCTTCGAGGATTTGATCCCTCGCGTCTGCGCTCCAGTACAAGATCAATGGCGTTTACAGGCACAAGCACGCAAGAATTTTGCGATGGACTTGCGAATACTTTTAGATAAGGCCGAGCGGTGTGCTGACCCATCGTCTCCGGATACAGAAGAAAGAAATACTCAGAACACCGCTTCATGGTAGCCAATCAGTGGTTGCTTCCCACAGTATGGTGTCTTTTGTAAAGCGAGTCCCCCGGTTATCTGAATCCGGTAGAATAGAGGTTTTCACCGAACCTCTTGCTGACTTCTGATTCAAACCTGTTTCTTTCGACATTCGCTATGTACGCCGCTCCCCGCGGTATCGGGCCATATCTTCGCCAGCATTTGTTGGATAAAACATTTCAGGGTCTTTACCACACCGATGCGTTCGATCGGGCACTGTTGATTCCATACTTTATTGTGCTCGTCCTCCTCGCCGGCTACGGAATGCACCGCTATGTCCTCGTTTATCTTTATTACAAGCATAAGAAAAATCGAACAATCGAGCCCGCTGCCTATTTTGAGGAGTTACCGCGAGTCACAGTGCAACTGCCAATCTTCAATGAACAATACGTCGTCGAACGGTTGCTCGACTCCATCTGCAAGTTGAAATATCCGCGCGAGAAACTCGACATCCAGGTGCTCGACGATTCCACCGACGAAACCGTTCAAGTGGCCCGGAACTTGGTTGAACGCTACGCTGCGCTCGGCAATCCCATCAGCTATCACCATCGCACCAATCGCGAGGGGTTCAAGGCAGGAGCGCTAGCCGAGGGCTTGAAAACGGCGAAGGGGGAATTCATCGCCATCTTTGACGCTGACTTCACGCCCCCGGAAGATTTTCTGCTGCGCACCATCCACCACTTCACCGATTCAAAGATTGGAATGGTGCAGACGCGCTGGACTCACCTCAATCGCAATTATTCTTTTCTGACACAAGTCGAAGCTATCCTGCTCGACGGCCACTTCGTGCTGGAGCATTCGGGACGCGCCCGCAGCGGCGTCTTTTTTAATTTCAACGGCACCGCCGGAGTCTGGCGGCGTCAAGCGATCGACGAAGCCGGCGGCTGGCAGCACGACACACTGACGGAAGACACCGATCTTTCCTACCGTGCCCAGCTCAAGGGATGGAAGTTTATCTATCTTCAGGATGTCGAGTGTCCGGCAGAATTGCCGGTAGAAATGACTGCGTTCAAAACTCAGCAGGCGCGTTGGGCCAAGGGACTGATTCAGACCGGGAAAAAAATCCTGCCGCGCGTGATGCGCA
The DNA here is from genome assembly GCA_049696955.1 of Candidatus Sulfotelmatobacter sp. Classification (GTDB taxonomy): domain Bacteria; phylum Acidobacteriota; class Terriglobia; order Terriglobales; family Acidobacteriaceae; genus Sulfotelmatobacter. The sequence continues at coordinate 6,820 of JBAVUV010000163.1, forward strand.
GCGACGCTTCGCTGCACACCAAAATTGAAGCCTGGTATCACCTGACTGCGAACCTCAGTTACCCACTCATGATCGTGCTCTCGGTCCTGATATTGCCGGCGATGATCATCCGCTTTTATCAGGGATGGTTCCAGATGCTGTTCATCGATCTGCCATTGTTCATGGCTTCGACATTTTCGATCTCGAGTTTTTATCTGGTGTCGCAACGCGAATTATTTCCCAGGACCTGGCCGCGTGCGTTGCTGTATCTACCCTTTCTGATGGCACTCGGCATTGGATTAACCATTACCAACACCAAAGCCGTGATTGAGGCGCTGATCGGCAAGGAGAGCGCTTTCGCCCGCACGCCGAAGTACCACGTCGTATCGAAAAAGGACAAAGTCGGCAATACCAAATATCGCAAGCGACTCGGCTGGGTGCCGTGGCTGGAACTGGTGATCGGCACGTACTTCGCTCTCACCGTGTACTACGCCATTCAAAACGAAAACTTCGTAACTGTTCCATTTCTTCTGCTATTCGTGGTGGGTTACTGGTACACCGGCCTGATGTCTTTGCTGCAGGGACGATTCTCCGGCGTTGCTCTGAGCGCGGAGTCCCACACCAAGCCATTTCCCGTGGGCGTGTAGACGTTGGTAGCGCAAGCATCTTGCTTGTCTTAAGTGGAGAAACCCTCGCGCCGCGTGTGCTTCCCTTCATCACGCCGCTCGGTTACAATCCACTCGCCAAACGTTCTCGTCGGCACCGTAAACTGGCGGTTCGAAGGAGTATCCCATGCTCCGCTTTCAACAGCTGTGTTCTCTTTTTGGACTGGCGTTGCTGATCACTTCCCTGCCGAGTTGCGGCACTCATGATTCCAACGAGTACTTCGTATTCGTGGCGGCCAATCTACAAGTCCCTTACTGGCAGGCCGCGGGCGCCGGTTTTTCCAAAGCTGCTGCACAAATGAAAGTGCGCACCGATTATCTCGGTCCCAACAGCTACGACCCGAAGGCCGAACGCGATGCCCTTGATCAGGCGGTACAGCAAAAAGCAACAGGAATTCTTCTAGGCGTCACCGACCCGGCATTGTTGAAGGACGGTATTGATAGAGCTATCGCAGCCGGAATTCCCGTGATCACCATGGATTCCGATGCTCCCGCGAGCGAGCGGCTTTTCTTCATCGGAACCAACAACTATCAGGTTGGAATGACCGGAGGCCTACGCCTGGCTCAGGAATTGAAGGGCAAGGGCAACGTGGTGGTATTCACTATGCCCGACCAACACAACATGCAGGACCGGCTGCACGGCTATCGCGATGCGCTGGAGCGAACTCCGGGTATCAAAATCGCGCGCGTCGTCGATATTCAGGGCGATCCGCGCATCGCCTTCGACACGACGACTCAGATCATCGGCAAGGAAAAAGATCAGGTCGATGCCTTCGTCTGTCTCGAGGCGCAATCGGGAAAGGAAGTCGCCGGAGTTCTCAGCAGCTACCACGTCACGGGCAAAGTTGTGATGGCGATGGACACCGATCCTGAAACGCTGGACTGGATTAAGAAGGGCGGTATCGCCGCCACCATTGCGCAGAAACCGTACACCATGGCATTTGTCGGCATGCAGATGCTCGACAACCTTTATCACCACAAGCCGCCGTCGCTCAACACAGATTGGTCAAAGGACAGCTTTGCGCCAATTCCGTCATTCGTAGATACTGGTTCTGCGCTCATCGACAAAAGCAACGTGGACTCTTTCCTGCAGGCAAAACAGAGTGCCACAAGTGCGCCGAAATAGAGGGACGAGTCGATCTCGGGCTTCCTTTGTCGACCATGCCCAGCCCGTTGCTGTGTATGCATTCCTTTCGGACGGGCGCAAATCTCGATTTAGGGATGGACGTCACAATGCGAAAGCCGCGGATTTCTTTTTTGCTGGTTAGTTTTTTCTCTGGCCTCTTTTTCCTGCTCGCAGGTGCGTCGAGCATCGCTCTTGATCGCCAGCCTAACTCGGATTATCACTCCCGCCGCGAAGCGCTCTCCAGGAAAGTGGGAGGCCTGATCGTTCTTTTCGCTCCCTTGGAGAGCGAAGGACCAAATGACCTGTACGGATTTCGCCAGGAGGATAATTTTTATTATCTTTCCGGATCAACCGAACCAGGCGCGGCACTTTTGATTGCGCCGGCGGTTGAGGCCGGCAAAGATAATCCTTCCCATTCCTATACTGAAATTTTATTTCTTCCGCCGCGCAACCTAACCCAGGAAAAGTGGACCGGTCCCAAGCTCGGACCGGAAAACGCAGACGTACCGAAGATCACTGGATTCGACCACGTCGAAGACATGGCCAGGCTTCCCGAAGAGGTGGCTAAAATGACTTCGGGCGTACACCCCATTATTTACACGGACGTTCCTACGCGAGATCAGACCTCCGCCAGCACGGGACCGCTGACTTTTCTAAAGAACGTCAATTCATTCCTGAGTTTTCAGGATGTGAAGCCAATGATCGATTCTCTGCGCACCTACAAGGACGCCGGAGAAGTGGCGCTGATTCGCAAGGCGGTCGATGCTTCGGTCGCGGCACACTTCGCTGCGTTCAAAGCCGTAAAGCCCGACGTCAATGAGCGCGAGATTTCCGCCCTGATGCAGTACGAATGGGGAAAGCGCGGATGCGAACGGCCGGCCTACGCGCCTATCGTGGGCTCCGGCTTTTACTCCACCGTGCTGCACTACTCAGATGACGACCACACGATGAAATCCGGTGACGTTGTTGTAATCGACGCGGCCGGCGAATATTCCATGTACGCCTCTGATATCACGCGCACGCTTCC
>JBAVUV010000164.1:0-2230 GCA_049696955.1 Candidatus Sulfotelmatobacter sp.
ATGACGTCCTCACCGAACACACCGTGCAGCGCCCCATCTTCACCGAAGCAAAAACCTGGGAACACTCCGTAACCGTCACCGCCAATCAAGGCAGCACAGTCAACTTCGTGATTGGAAATAAGTAGGACTCAGCTCAGGAATAGTGTGGGTCAGACCCTGTGTGGGTCAGACGCTGTGTGGGTCAGGAACAGTGTGGGTCGGACACTCCTGTCCGACATCTGCCGCCAGCAAACAAATCGGGAAGGGCACGACGTTCAGTCGTGCCACTCAGCAACTAAACTGAGAAGCGGCTTTAGCCGCTGAGCCTAGCCGGCGTTCCGCCCGGCATGAACTCGCCGATAATACCATTCTATGGTGAGTCTGGACTTTCCGAGACCACCGTGGAAAAATACCACACACTCGGCACCTGCCCACGGAGAGCGATGATGGTGGCTAATTGCTTGACCACGTCCCTGTCGAACTACCTCCCGCGAGAGTTTCGGAACTTTGCGTTCATATTGTTCTGGGTCGCTGTAGTAGCGGGCTGGTTCCTCATCAATCGTTTGCCTGGTTGGTTCCGTTCTCTCCGAGCACGAAGCTGGCCCCTCGCAGACGGCAGGATTGAGACGGGAAACGTAAAGGAATTTGGTCAGCAAGCGCTCGGCGAACTTGGGTATTCCTATTTCGTAGAAGGAAATCGCTATTCGGGATACTTTTCGTGGCAGTTCGGGGACGAGCAGCAAGCGTGGGATTATGTCACGAAGTTGAAGGGCCGGCCCGTAGCCGTCCGATATTTGCGCAAGAATCCGGATGTCTCCGCCCTCAGAAACGCCGACCAGTCACAAACAAATCTGAGAGGTAGCGGCTTCTTAAACACGATCTGGACGGCCCTCATGGGACAGCTCCACAAACGCATCTAGCTCCGCCGCTTATACAACACAGCAAACTCAAACCCCGCATTCGCCGGAAACAATTCCGCCACTTTCCTCAGCCGCTCCGCCAGCGCCGAAGGCGCCAGCAGCGGATAATCCCGCTCCCGCAGATCGTAATAATCCACGTCTAAATAAAGCGACAACAAATAGATCGAAATCGTGTCGGCGAACGTGGCCTCGAAGTATTCATTCTTGATTCGCTCCGCATCCGGACCGCCAGCCACCGCCAGCTTCCGGGCCTCCCAGGCATCCAGCGAGGTCTCGCCACGTGTCCCAGCCTCCACCTGCTTCCAGGCGAGCTGGCTGAAGTCTTCGGAAACTCCCGCCGCTTCCACCAGCGCATGCCCCACATTGATATAAAACTCGAAGGCAACGGAAAACTTGTCGTCCATCAGCCGGGTGGAGATGAACACGCACTGCGAATCGCCCAGATTCAGATTGCGATGGCACACCGCATTGTCGCTGAGCGCCACATCATAGCGGTCCGCAATCAGAATCTCTTCCCCCTGCGTGACCGTCAGCGGCACAAAATAATAAGCCTTGCGCTTCAGCGCCGAGGCAATTTTGGTCGGCACCGCAGCAATCATCCGCTCCAAATCAAGCGAGCTAATGGATGTCTCGCCCGCCACGGCATAGCACACCCCATTCCCCGCCTGCGAAACCGGCGTCATCCGGACCACATCCGCGGGACTCCGCGTAATAGCTGGCGCTGCCTGCGACATAACTTTATCTTTATCTTTTATACACTACGGCGCCTGAGGCTTATGATTCCAGCCCGACAGGGGCGACATACGATAGCCCCGCACGCAAGTGCGGGGTTCGATTGGGAAGTTGGAACAAGTCCGGCCCGTTGACGGAACGTGAATCATCAACTCTCGCCGCCCCCAGTCCACCTGTAATTGCGGACGCTCCCGCAGGTATCGAGCCAGCAACCACCGCACGCAAAGCGCTCGAAATAAAGCCACGTCCGTTCATAATGGAGCGCCACTATACGCTCATCCCCAAGCCTCTCGATTGCCTCGTGAGTGTCTTTTCAAAACTGCCAAGCAGGAAAGTAAAAACAGGAAATCCACAGTTGGCTGGACGACTTTCGCTATAACTCGGGGTAACAGCAAAAATAATTCAGCAGATGAGATGGCGAACTACTTCGCGGGAAATTTGCTGAACCGTTTACCGTTTCAGCGAGTTGCTCATCATCAGCGCAAACAACAGAGGAAGGTAGATTACCGTGGCCTGCAGAACGTGGCGAGCAAACATCTACGATCGCGGACTATTGATAGGCAACTTCAGAAACGCCAGACGCGCACCGAAATAAAAAA
>JBAVUV010000165.1:0-3617 GCA_049696955.1 Candidatus Sulfotelmatobacter sp.
GGGTGGCGCGGACGGCGCCGCCGCCGTGGCGGACGGCGCGACGGACGCGGCGATGTCCGTAGTGATGGACGCGGTGATGGACGCGAACGAGGAACCGAGCCTCGCCAGGCGGTCCCCGTGGTGGAAAGTGCGCCTCCCGAAGCAATTTCGCGCCACCAGGAATCGGCCAGAAGCCAGCAGTTTGGGCCGCCCGCGGGTTACCAGCCGATCATCCTTCCCGGCGAATCGATTTCCAAGTACCGCGGATTATCGCAGCCGCCATCGCAGCCATCGCCGGCGCGGGAAGGTCGAGAGGAAGCCCGAGAGGAAGATCGAGAGGAAGATCGGGCTGAGGAACGAGAATTTGAAGCCGCCTCTGGAGCAGGCGCCGAAGCTGCGGCTCCCATCGCGGCTACTTTCCCGGACGACGAACCTATCTTTGCCAGCCCTGACGCGAGTGCGCGACCGCAGGTTGAGGAGCACGAGGATGCGCAGCCCGATCGGGAAAAATCGTTAACGTCCGCGGCAACTTCCGCGGATTGGAACCGCGAGTTCCATCGCCGGGATGCAGAAGGAGCGGTGATTCCTGAGGCCATAGAAGAGGCTTTGGAGGAAGAAGATCAGGGAAGAGTTATTCCCGAACTGCCTGAAGAAGCGGTCTTCGCGGCGGCGCAGGAGATTGTTGCCTTCGCATCGCCCGGAACGCTGGAAGAAGAGACGATCGAAGAAGAAGAAGCCGACACCGTGCGCTACGAACAATCGTCCGATGAGGGCTATGAGGAGTTTGAGGAAGAGACCCGAGCCGCAGGCCAGCAAGGTTCCAACAGCGGGAACCAGTTTCCCGATGTCCGCGCTACGGTGGACGAAATCCATATGTCTTCCTTAGCCGAAGCCGGCGTGCCCCATGCAGCGGAAGGCGCTGCGGCGGAGACCGAGGATGACTCCGAAGAACTGGAACTGGAAGAGGCGCAAGCCCAGGCGGAAGCGTTGCTCGCCGCCGAAGCCGGGGAAACTGGCACGGTGGATGCACGGGCTGAGGTTCGTGCTCCCGCGGCGACCGCTGGTTACACCCAGCGCGCGCCGCGTCCGCGGCCTGGTTTTGACCGCCAGCGCGGCGGACGCCGCGGAGGTGGACGCCGATTCCCACGACGCGAACAGCAAGAGGTTCCGAAGATCAGTGATTTGTTGAAAGAAGGCCAGGAAATTCTGGTGCAGATTGCCAAGGAACCCATCGGCAAGAAGGGCGCGCGCATCACCAGTCACATCGCATTACCGGGACGATTCCTGGTCTACATGCCGACCGTGAATCACACCGGCGTTTCGCGCAAGATAGCTTCCGATGAAGAGCGGCAGCGATTGAAGCGCATCGTGATGAGCGAGCGCGACAACGGACACGGCGGCTTCATCGTCCGCACGGCCGCGCAGAGCGCGAGTGAAGAAGAATTGCGGGCCGATATTCGATTCCTCAAAGGCCTGTGGAACGACATTAAGACTCGTGCCGAGGCATCGAAACCGCCGGCGTTGATCTATCACGACTTAAACGTTGTCGAGCGGGTGCTTCGCGATCAAGTCACCTCCGACTTCTCTGTGATCTGGGTTGATACCGAACCGGAGTACGAGCGCATTCTTCGTTTCTTCAATCGCTTCCAACCGGGATTGGTGAAGCGAGTGAAACTTTACACAAAAGAAACGCCGCTGTTCGAACAGTTCGGCCTCGCCGAAGAGATGAACAAGGCGCTCAAGTCGAAAGTCTGGCTGAAGAGCGGCGGATACATCGTGATCAACCAGACGGAAGCGTTGGTCGCGATCGACATCAACACCGGCAAGTACGTTGGCAAGACTTCGCGGCTGGAAGACACGATCGTCAAGACCAACGTGGATGCGATCAAAGAAATTGTGCGGCAGGTGCGACTGCGTGATTTGGGCGGCATCATCATCATCGACTTCATCGATATGGATGAGCGCCGCAATCGCCAGCGCGTGATGCAAGCGCTGGAAGAGGAACTTCGCCACGATCGCGCACCGTCAAAAGTTCTCCAGTTCAACGATTTCGGATTAGTCGCGATCACGCGCAAACGGGTGAAGCAATCTTTGGAACGCACCATCGGCGCGCCTTGTCCTTACTGCCAATCGACTGGCTACGTGAAGTCGCTGACCACGGTGGTGAACGAAATCTACGTCGAGATGCGCAAGATCGCGAAGCATCTGGAGCACGAAGATGTAATGCTGCGCGTGAATCCGGATGTGGCCAAGGAGTTGAAGGGCAACAATGCTCGTCTGCTGAACGAAATGGAAGAGCTCACCAAGCGGACGATCATTGTGAAAAGCGACCCGGCGCTGCATCAGGAGCAGTTCGATATCAACTAGCCGTCAGCTATCAGCGCCCATGTGGGGACAGCCGCCATCGGCTGTCCGCCGGGCGAAGCCCGGTTATTGCCAGCGCCGCGATGGGAAACTTAGCCAACCCAAACGTCAACAAAAGAACTGAGAACTGTTGCTAACTTCCTGGGTGCGCCAGCGCCTTCACCGCCAAATCGGAGCGGTTGCGCAGCTTCTGCACAGTTTCGTGGATGGCTTTGGCTGAAGCGGCATCGCTGCTTTCTGTCATCTTGGTCACGCTTCCCGCATCTTCCGTGGCCGAGCTCGCTATATCGAGCAAAACCACCAAGGCGTCCGCATGCAGCTTCCATAGTGAGGACATGCTCTGGCTGCGTTTGAGCTCCTCGAGTTCGGTGTTGACTCGGGCTACACAGGAAACCAGGCGAATTAGCGTGCGCGCGACATCGGCGCGAAGGCTCTTCTCTTCTAGAAATCCGGCGCTATAGGCGTCGGCTTCAGGCACAGTCAGCGTCAAGTTGAAAAAGCGCATCGGTACGATCTGGCGATATTTGGGATCGGCCACGCGCACGAAAACACGAATCGATTCCTCGACCCGGCGCAATTTCCCTTCCTCGACTGAGATTTGCTGGGCGGTGATTACTGGAGGCTGAAATGCCTGAGGCGCAACCGGCACTTTTGCCGCTGCAACCCGCGCGGTCTTTGCCGCTGTGGCAGCAGCCCCGCCGGATGTGGGCATGCCGCGCCCGGCCGAAGGCGCAAGCAACGATTTACGAATGGGCGGTCGGCGGTCGAGTTCTTTTTTCAGCTTCGAGACGCGTCTAAATTTTTCCAGCGCGCCGCCGTAGTCCGCCTCGAGCATTTCTTTCCGCTCGATCGCGGCCACGTGCTCGACCGTAACTTCCACGCCATCCACCGTGCTCAGGATACTGCCGCCCATTTCGTCCAGCGCCTGTGCGAATTGTTTGATCTCGCCCAAAGCCTTGGTAAAGAGCTCATCAAACCGCGCGCCGAATGCGGCATTGTGAGCAGCAACCGTAGCCAGCACACCGGGATGATAGAAAGAAGAATCCAGCCAGCGCTTCAACTCGCGCACTCGCGACACAATGCCGGAATCCATCAGCGAATTGAAATCGCGGTAGCGCGCAATCTCTTCGCGCAGCGGATCGAAGTTGCGCAGCAGTTGCACATGCTCTTCGGGAAGCGACGGGACGTCGGTGTCAGCAAGGATTTCGATCAAAGCAATTTCGAACGGAGAAAGAGGCAACGCTCCGTCCAATCCGTAACCTTGCTGCTGCCAT
>JBAVUV010000166.1:0-6368 GCA_049696955.1 Candidatus Sulfotelmatobacter sp.
CCTCAGCGGCGGTCTTCTGTTCATATTAGTCGCCGTGATTTTTGTTTTAGCGGAGAGTTGGGTGATTCGTTTTGTGTACGTCAAAATACCTCACACTTCGCCATTGGAAGTGCGAAGCGGCGAATAGTCGAAGTCTTGTTCTTTCTATAACACTTACGAATCTCTGATCAATTGAATTGATCATTGAATTCTGGGCCTCCTCCCTTGTTGCATGTGGATCTCCAAAATCCGCGAGTGCTCAGGAAAAAGCTGTGTCCGCAGTCTGGATGAACTTGCAGGAATTAGAGCTTGTCGGAGTGTCAATCAATCAGACCCCTGTCAGTATGTTGACGTTTTTGGTCGCGATGCTCTGATCGAGCCTTAATTGGACGAATATGAAATTGCCGGACCGCTAGACCTTTTATGGGCTTGAGCGCGGAGTGATTTTGGAAGAGCACGTGCTCTTGCAGGCGAGTAAAGGAGATTCACATATGAAGTCAATCGGTCTCGCAGCAGTTTACGTTGCGTTTTCTTTGGCTATGCTGTCAACAGCTTCTGCACAGCAGGTCAAAATCGACTTTGATCATCAAGCCGATTTCTCCCGGTACAAAACCTACTCCTGGCAGGAAATCAAGCCAGCGAATTCCCTGTGGGACGCCCGAATCAAGAGTGCAGTGGATTCCGAATTGGCAGCCAAAGGATGGACTCAAGTAGCCAGCGGTGGTGACGTTGCCGTCGTGGCCATTAAGACGACGCAGACTCAGAGAACACTTCAGACGTTTTATGACGGCATGGGCGGCGGCATGGGCGGCTGGGGCTGGCGAAGATTCGGCGGTGGAGGGTTCGGCGGAGGATTCGGCGAGTCGACGACAACCGAAGACGACTACAAAGAGGGAACCCTGATCATCGATATGTATGACGCAAGAAACAAGCAGTTGATTTGGCGGAGCAGCGCCGAGGACGCCCTGTCCAACAAGGCCGAGAAAAACGAAAAGAACCTGGAGAAGGGTGTCGCGAAGATGTTCAAGAAATTCCCCCCAGATTCAGCAAAGGGTTGACACAAGCCTTTCGTGCCGAGTCGAGGTAGGGAGTGTATTTCAGGAAATTCAAAAAGGAGAAGCTATGAAAGCACAGAGGACAACAAGATACCAATTGCTATTGTTGTTCATCGCCTCGGTTGTTGCCTTGACGATGTATCCCATCAAATCACAAGCGCAGATCGTTGGCAGCCTCGAAGCCGACATCCCATTTCAGTTCCATGTGGGAAACACCAAACTTCCGCCCGGTAAGTACACCATCCGCATGCTGGACGATTCCGAACTGAAGATCATGGAAATTAGTAGCGCAGACGAGTCTGTTTCCGCTCTCTTCGAGGTTCGCAGCGCACAGGCCAAGTCCACGCCAGGTAAGAGCGAACTGATCTTCGACAAATACGGGCATCGCTATTTCCTCGAGAGACTCTTCGATGAATCCGACCCAAACGGCAGTGCGGTGGTCAAGTCCGGCTACGAAAAAGGGATGGCTGAAGCAGCCTCAGAAGGCGAGGAACATGTGCCGGCACGCCACCGGGGAACTAGCAGTTGATTCAGCAGTGGAAGTGGAATGCTCTTGCGTGTCAACCGCAGCGGACCAGAGGAAGTTGTTTAATAGCGAGCCGCAGAAGTGATCTGATCGCATCGCGTCACGGCCCTTGCAGCTTCTACAGTGCAAACTGTGCCCTCCGAGTGTTGATGCAGTTAGAAGTTTCGATTCGCTTCCTCTGGCGCTGGTCTGCAGCGTCAGAGGTTTTCTGCGACAGTTTCAACGCCCTGCCCTACTCCGTATGCGAAAGATCGAATGACTGCACGACGAGCACTGGTCTTGCGAACAGATACACTTTTCTAGCGGCGGGATTTATAGCCATAATATTTTTGCCGGCGGTTGGGCGAACTCAAGTCCGGCGATATTTATCCGACTAATGGTTCCAGAAAACCAATACGCGAGTCACTGACGCTGCTCACCTGTCATCCCTGCAAGTCGAGTTCTTACTCCATAAAGAGAGTGCACTTGCAAACGACCAAGGGCCGACAGTGCGTCAGCCGATTGAACATCGATTAGCCCCGAGCAATCGCCAATTTCAGAAAAAGTCTCGACGTGTTCGTCATTTCGGCGCTCTCTCGTGTTTGGCATGGGCTTTGCATTCAGGAAAAGTCGGACGCTTTAAGCGTCTGATCGTTTCGGTCCTCGACCGGCCGATCTACCGTCGAAAAAACGAAAGGCTAAGAAGATGACCGATCATTCAATTGCCGATCATTTAAAAGCAGATCATTCAAGAGAAAGACCCATGAGTGAGCATCCCTCGCGGAGGAGCTTCCTGGGTATGAGTTCGGTAGCGCTGGCGACCGCTGCTTTTGCCGGCTTGAGTGCAAACGCGCAAGACAAGGCGAGCACGCAAAAAGCCGAGCACGACCATTCCTCAAGCGACCCCGGGCCGGAGAACAAGCCTTTGCTGGATTTGAATCCGAATTCCAACACTCCGCCTCCGACCGATCATGGCGACGTAGTGCCCGTCTGGTACTCGTTCGATCTGGTAAAGAAGCGCGTCGAAGAAGGCGGATGGACTTACGAGGTGACTCAGCGCGTCCTGCCTTCTTCAAGGGATATTGCCGGCGTCCAAATGCGCCTTACCGCAGGCAGCTATCGCGAAATGCATTGGCACACTGCTGATGAATGGGCTTATGTACTCTATGGCAATGCCCGCGTCACAGTCATGCAGCCCGATGGCGACATGTTCATCGGCGACGTGGGCGAAGGCGATCTTTGGATCTTTCCCGCAGGCCACCCGCATTCCATTCAAGGGCTTGGTCCGGATGGAACGGAGTTTTTGTTGGTCTTCAACCAGGGTGACTTTTCTGAAGATGGCACAATGCTGCTCTCAGAGTGGATAGCGCACACACCTCCCGAGGTACTGGCGAAGAATACAGGCCTGGATAGGAGTGTCTTCGATCAAACGCCCGGGGCGCCGCTTTACATCTTCCCTGGCAGCCTGCCTAACTCGCTCGAGCAAGACAAGGCGGAGATCGGCGGCGAGCGAGTGGCAGCGAAGCAACAGTACACCTTCCATATGAGGTCAATGAAGCCGATATCAACCAGCGACGCTGGCGAAGCTCGCATCGTCGACTCTCGCAACTTTCCAGTTTCCAAGCATATTGCCGCGGGCTTGCTCATCATCAAGCCTGGGCACATGCGGGAGATGCACTGGCATCCGAACGCCTCCGAATGGCAGTACTGGATCTCCGGCCAGGGCCGCATGACCGTATTCTTTCCGGTCGATAATGCCCGCACCATGGACTTCCACACCAACGACGTCGGGTTTGTTCCCTCCAACGCACCTCACTACTTCGAAAACACAGGCGATACCGACCTGGTGGTCCTGGAACTGTTCGCAGCCGATGAGTTCCAGGATGTTTCCTTGAACGAGTGGCTCAGGCGCGTACCCAGCGAAATGCTGAAGGCACACCTGAACATTGATAAGCAGATGGCCACGAAGATCCCGGCGGAGAAGCTGTATCTCGTTTAGAGGTTCATCGCAAGAGATCTTTCGAAGTGCCCCGCGAAGTCGCTTGGTAGTCATTTATGAAACTGAAAATATCAGGCTGCGTGCATGAATCGTGCACGCAGCTCTTCTAACCTGAGGAGCGTTTCTATGCTGGAAGGAATTTTTCAACCCACACACCTTTTGTTGATCTTTGGAATTGCTTTGCTCGTGTTCGGACCCAAGAAGCTTCCCGAACTTGGCAAGGGCATCGGTGCAGGTATTCGTGCGCTGAAGGATGGGATCAAAGATCCACTTATGGAGGCGGGAAAGAGCGGGAGTGCGGAACCAGTCGCCTCAAATGACAGCAACAGTAATTGACTGTGTATCTTTGCTGTGGTTCGCCCAAATGGCAGATCCTAACGTCAACATTTCATTTCCCAATAAGCAAAGCTCCAGAAATGCTGAAATCAGTCGACCGCTAGATACTTTGCCGTGGTTATCGGGACTGCGAACGGAAAGGTCAGCCGCACAACGTGCGACCTCGCCTTTCAGATTTGAATCAACGCTATCCCTGATTCAGGATCGAGCTTCTTCTGAAGATGAGTTGGACTCTCGGTCAGAATCAATTCGCAGGTCGGACGCACGCGGGCCTCAAGAAGGTGCCCACCGTGGGCGGAGCCGTCGGAACGTCCTACTACAACATGCGCGTGTACCTGCGGCTCTCCGTCCTTGAGGGCGATGTCGCCAATCAGCGAAAGCAGTTCCACTTGCTCGTCGAGAACGCAGGCTGGATCGTACTTTTTCGTTTCCCAGTTGAACCAGCCCAGCTTCGCGTAAGAAAGCGCTCCGATGGCTTTAAAGCTACTTCCCCCTAAGCCCTGACGCTTCGCGAACTGTTTCAGGACGCTTGCGATCTCGTCGCCGATGTCAAAGATTAGAGCAAACGTTTTCGGTTCATTTTCGATTTGCTTCCACCGCATGTTGTCCCTCTTCCTAACGTTACTCCATTCAGTGCTCCGATCGCGGTGAACACTCGTGGCTTGATACTTCTCCTCAAAATTCAGCACCCTGAAAAAGCCTCGTCTCCCTGGGAGTCTTCCAGAATTATTGCTGCCGCGACCCATCCTGCATCTGATCTCGCTTGAGCGAAATGCCGGTCCTTTCCAGAGTTTGTCCGAGTACTCGGTCTAACTGGGCCGCGGCCTTCAGCCACGCGGCCTTGGCCCTCACCTCGGTGGTTTGCGCCTGCGTAAGATAAGTCTGCTGCTCGATGACTGAAATGTTGTTGGAGTAGCCTGCGCTGAAGCTTTCCTGAGAGGCACCCAGCAATTGTGTTTGCAACTCCCGCGCCTTTGTGGCGGCTTCCGCCGCACTGTTGGCGGCACGGAGCGCTGTGATCGCGTTCTGTACTTCAGCAGCCACCTGCGATTGCAGTTGCGTCACTCGAAGCTGCTGCTGCCGCAACAGCGCCCTGTCAGCTCCTAGATTCGCCTTCGCTACCCGGTTTTGCACGGGCAGGGAGAACTGTATACCGGCCTCATACAAAGTTGAGGAACGGCTACCGCCAGTTGGAATTGCGTCAATGGCCGCGTTTCCCGTCAAGCTATCTCCACCGATCGCGGTCAGTCCAGGGATCACCACACCTCGGCTCTCATAGGTTCCATAAAGATCGATCTCGGGCTTCGCGGCATTGGCGGAACTCGCGTCCTGCCGCTCGCCGTTGGTAACTTGCAAGCGCGCGGCCTGCACATCGGGACGGTTCTCCCACGCACTCTTGACCAGACCTGGAAGCGGCGCTTGGGACTCGGCTTGCGGCGGCAACAGCGGGTCCGTCGCCACAATTTCAGGCGCTCCCCCCGGCGTCCCGGTGAGCGACTGCGGATCTAGCAGCGTTCGCAGAATCACCTGCTGCTGATCTCGCAAAGCAATCGCTTGAGTAAGTATAAGTTGCGTGCTCGTCACGAGTGATTGCGCTCGCGCTACTTCAATGGGTGGAAGCCTTCCTACGTTCAACTGCTCTTGATCGTTATGCAACAGCAATTCGGCCGCCTGGAGCGCCTGCTCTTGCACTTTGACGGAATCCTGCAAACTGACCAGGTCGATATACAGGTTCCTTGTCCCAGTGATCGTGGTGATGATCTGCTCTTCCAGCACCGCGGCGGAGATTTTTTTGTTCGTCTTCGCAATGGCGATATAGCGGGTATTGTTCGCGCGCCCGGCTCCGCGCCAGAGCGGTTGAGCGATGAGGGCATACGCATTCGGGTGAGAGAACGGAACCGCGCTGGTTCGCCCCGAGTAGAAAGTCTGCACGAAATCGTTTACGCCCAACTGGATCGTAGTTCCCGGGCTGAAGCCCTTCGTCAGAAAAGTATCACCAAGGGCATTGTCGGTTATCGCGGTGTCGAGCAGCGACCGGGCAGCCCCGGTGGCCGACGTGAGCGAGACTGCCGGATTGCGACGCAGCCACCCGTAACGCCCCTGCAGCTGAGCATCGAAGCCAGGGATCGGCGATCCACTGGAATATGGAGTCGGAGTGATGGACAAGGAGTGTGATCCCTCGAGCGCGCGGCTCGTGTTGTAGGACGAGGATATCGTCGAAGCAGTCGGATCCACGCTCATGGGGGACAGGCCGGGAGAGGAGAAACTAAGCAATGGCACTGCGGCGGGCGCTTCGCCGGCTGGCGTTTCCGCTACCGAGAAATTGATCGAGCGCGTGAGTCCACCGCCTTGTGCCAACGGGACGCTCAGGTCCGCGATCCTCTGATCGACTTGTTCCAACTCGATGTCGAGGTTGTTCTTCAGCGCCATCTGCAAAGCTTGCTGCAGGCTCAGGTAGAGCGGACCGTTGGATGAGTTCGCGGAGGGTGTTGCG
>JBAVUV010000167.1:0-1761 GCA_049696955.1 Candidatus Sulfotelmatobacter sp.
GGCAGCGTGTCGTCGGATCTCAGCAGCTTGCGCGTTCTGGTGGACTGCGCCAACGGCGCGGCCACGGCTGAAGCTCCGGAATTATTTCGCAGCTTGCGCGCGCAAGCGACATTCACTCACGTGACGCCGGATGGAAGAAACATCAATGAAGGCTGCGGGGCGCTGCATCCCGAGACGCTGGGCCAAACCGTCGCAGAATCAAATGGCAACTTCGATCTCGGCGTGACCTTCGACGGCGATGCCGACCGCGCCCTTTTTTGCGACGCCCAGGGCCGTGTGGTAAATGGCGACGGCGTACTGCTGCTCGCGGCGCGGGATTTGAAGGCTCACGGAAAGTTATCGGGGGACACTGTTGTCGCAACCACAATGTCGAACATGGGCGTGGAGATCGCGCTGAAGAAGGCCGGCATTCGCATGTTGCGGGCGAATGTCGGCGACAAATATGTTCTCGAAGAAATGCTGAAGACCGGCGCGACTCTGGGCGGGGAACAGTCCGGGCACATTATTTTTCGCGATGGCGACGCGACTACCGGTGACGGTCTGCTGACCGCGCTGCGCGTGATGGATGTGATCGTTCGCAGCGGCCGGGCGCTGGCAGATCTGGTCGGCGATCTGAAAGTGTTTCCGCAGAAGATCCAGAATGTCCGCGTACGGGAGAAGATTCCGTTTGTGCAGGTGCCTGAAGTACAGCGGGCAATTGAATCCGCCGAGCGCGAACTGGATGGAAATGGACGCGTTGTGGTGCGTTACTCCGGCACCGAAGCATTGGCGCGAGTAATGGTGGAAGCGGAGTCGGAAGAGAAGATGCGCTCGCTCACAGCGGGGATTGCGGGAGAAATTCAAAAGGCGCTGGGGGCGTGAGAAGTAGGGTCGAAGGCGCGAGCTTTGCATACACAGAAAAGCAAGTTAAGGTTCACTCGAAAATCACCGCCAATCTCGCTAGCACATCGCTCATCATCGCGTCCGGAATGCTTTCCAGCTTCCTGCCGCCGCGCGCGGCGAGATCGAGCGAGCGGGGCTGATCGCAACGGATGATCCCGGTGGTTTTGGTGCCGGCTCCCGTCAGGGGCACGGCGAAACCAGCCATGCGCGCGAAGTTGCCACCGCTTGTGATGGGCAGAACTACCGGCACTCTCGTGATTCGGTTGAAAGGCTCCGGGGAAACGATCAGAACCGGGCGGCGGCCCCTTTGCTCGTGGCCCGATGTAGGGTCGAGACTGACTATCCAGATTTCGCCGCGATTCATCACTTGCTGGATCGCTCGTTCCATCAGATTAGCTCGCCGCCGACGGGCTTGCTATCGATCCATTCTCGTTCTTGTTTCGAGCGTCGTCTCGAACTCCGTTTCGACCGACGGGCCTTGGGATTGCGTTGCGCCAGCAGTTCGTCCAGGGTATATCTTGGGCGCAGCCGCGGCTCGACGACCAGACGACCTTTTTCAATCGCGATGCCGACCTTGGCGCCAGGCTGCAATTGCAGCACGTCGAGCAGCGCCGGTGGAAGAGCCAACATGATCGAGCCTCCGACCTTGCGCAAATTCGTGGTATGCATGGCGATTCTCCTTAGTTATATTACAGTATAACATCCGGCAGGAATCTAAAGAAGGGGGTTTTCAGGGTGTTCGTCATTTACGGCGGCGATTGCTACGGCAGCGATTGCTAACGATCGTTAGGTCTCTTCGTCTCGCGCCGAGAGTACCACGTTCTATTCCAAATCTCTCCAGTTAGGACCAACACCCATTTCCACGAGCAACGGCACGGC
>JBAVUV010000168.1:0-13346 GCA_049696955.1 Candidatus Sulfotelmatobacter sp.
TCGGCCAAACGATCTCCACATATCGGCGCAAGAGTTCTCGTGAGAGAACTGTCAGCAGGATGGCCACCACGAAACAGACCAGCCACGCCGGAAAAAACGAGCCCAGAATGTCGAACGAAGGAGCTCTCCCGCAGCTGGTGAGAGACAGAGACAAAGCGGCGAGCGGCACCGCGTAACGCAATCTGGAAATGCGATTCGCCCTCATGGCTGGGGCCTCTTTGTGGATTGAATGGAATCTCCTGTGCGGAACGCCAAGCCTGCGAACGAGGTAAGCACCTGGGCGCGCGCCAGGACGTCCGCCGAGCGCGCTTGCGCGAGAGTGCGCTGTGCGGCCGTAACATCCAGCAAGCTGCGCACCCCGTAGTTATAGGACTGGAGCGCCGCGTCATAAGACTGGCTGGCGGCCTCGAGAAGTGCGACGGCTGCCTGGCGCTGACGCAACGCAGTGTTCAGGTTGGAATAGGCTGTCCAGACTTCGTCGGCAATCTGATTGCGTTGGACCTCAGCTTGTGCTTCGGCTTCGTGAACGTTAGACCGTGCTTCCAGGAGTCTGTTCTTCCGCGCGCCCCCATCAAAGATCGTCCACTTTAGGTCAAGACTGAGTGCACCGGTCAAGCCTGTGGTGTGGGCCCAGTCGTATGGTGACTGGATGCCAAAGGCCGATCGGAACGCTGGACCGCCGGCATCGAGACTCAAGGCCGGATAGTAAGCTGAGCGGGCCTCCTGCACTCGGGCGTTTGCGGATCGTATTTCGGCAACCTGTCGCATCAGATCGGGACGTTGACTGAGTGCGCGGTCGATGGCACCGTCGACCGTATCACTAACCGAATCCGGTATTGGCAACTGATCAAGTGGTTGAGCCGTGATCGTCAAAGAAGCGCGATCGCCTACCGCCGTTGCCAGATATCCCCGAGCGATCTCCTCGGCTCCAAGAGCAGATTGCAGATCATATTCAGCCTGGGCCGCGGCGCTTCGGGCCTCGAGTACGTCGGGCAGAGTTGCAAGGCCGTGCGCGAGCCGATCCTCCGCTGCTTCCTGGACAGTTTCTGCGTTGGCGAGACTAGCCCGTGCGGCGTCTTCCTGTCCTATCGAACTCAAAACGCGATAGTACGACTGCTCGACTTGGTAAATGACGTTGCGGTGGGTGTCGTTGAAGGCGAAATTTGTGGCTAAGAGTTGAGCCCTCGCTGCGTTGATGCGGCCGCGGCGGGCGCCAAAATCAAGAATGGTGTAACTCAGATCGAGTGCGGCTTCAAAATCCTGTATTCGTTGCCAGTAGAACTGATTTCCGAAGAAGATTGTGTCCCGCAGGGTTCGTGACAACGCTGCAGCCGCCAGCGTCGGATATAACTCACTCCGCGCTACCCCAAGACTCGCCGCCTGAGCGCGGGCGCGTTCCCAGGCAACTCGCGTTTCAGGGTTGTTCGATTCCGCCAGATCGATGAGCTCGGCAAGGGTGTACATCTTGACGGAATTGCGAGGCAGTTCGTGGACATATTCCGCGGTTGCCTCACGAACAAATTGCTGCTCATCGGCAGAATGCCATGGATGGTTCCAGGAGACGGGCGCGCTCTGCGCGAGAGCACAACTGCCCAACTGCAGGGCAAGGGAGAACATCGTGCGCGTCAGAGCCGAAGGCAATTTCGCGTTTCTTGACATGGCACTGTGGACTCGTCAATTTCTCGATCCGCCGCTCGCCACTGCGATGTGGGGATCGTAGACAACCGCGTTCATGGCCTGCTCATGGGGTCGGCGTTCGCCTCAATACTCGATGCGCTGACTGCTACTTTAGGTGACAGCCTTTTAGTAATATCCCTGGGTATCCCGCCTTAGGCTGACCTTTCCCATATAGCGGCGTGAAATGAAAACGAAATAGACGATTGCCAGGGCGAAACTTACGGGCCACCAAATGGAGGCAAGACGCAATGAGCGCTCGCCGGCAGCGGCGGAATAGGCAGTAAGAGAATTCTCTGGCGCCAAAGTGGAGTAGAGCATCACCGGAAAAATCGCAGCGCCGCCCGTGGTCAATAATCCTACTAAAATAAAATTCGAGCCAAGAAAGGCCCTCATTTCACGGCGGCCCGAGAGGCCCGAAATCAACATGCCGGTCGCGATCAAGGTTACGATTAACCCCAGCCAGCAAAATGGATTGTGAATCGCGTGACCAGCAACGTCAGGACGAACCACCCAAGACTCAACCGAGATCGCGAGAAAGAGCGGAACGGTTGCAACCCACAAATTCCTCGCCCATTTAGAACTGCGATCATGGACCGGGCCTTCCGTCTTCAGAGTGAGATAGGTCGCGCCGTGAGCTGCGAGGATGGTAGCTGCGAAGATTGCGATGGATATCGTGTACCAGTCGAGGAGCCCGACCTCTCCGCGCACGTTGAAATTCGTGAAAAATGGCATCGAGAAATTGCCATCCGCATCGACGGGGACACCCCGTGCAACGTTGCCTGCGGCGACGCCAAAAAGAATGGCCAGGAGAAAATTGGAAAACACGAAAACGAAATCCCAGAAGCCTTGCCACAGGCGATCGTCGATATGCCCACCGACTTCGATGGAAATGCCACGCAGAATCAGATTCCACAAAATCAGAAAGAGCGCGAGGTAGTAGCCTGCAAATGCCGAAGCCAGGAGGCGGGGAAATACCGCCAGCAATGTGCCTCCGAAAGCGACAAGCCAAACTTCATGCCACGACCAGAGCGGCCCCATCGCGGCAATCACTTGACGGCGCTCCTCCGGTGTCCTGGCGACCAGCCAGTGAAGCATTCCAGCCCCGAAGTTGCGCCCGTCCAAAGCTACATAGACGATCAGCATGAAACTGACGACGGCGTACCATACTGCGATCATACGAAATGCTCCTCTCTAGGGCGGCTGACCGCTTGTTGCTGCTCGGTATGAGGGTTAATCGTCACTTTTTGTTCCGGACCTTCTTGCTCCGGACCATTTTGTTCGGGGCCGTGGCCGATCTCGCGACCGACCAGATACAGAAAGAGCAGACCCAAGACAAAGTAAAGGCCGGCAAAGCCAATTAAAGTGAAGATCGTGTCTCCGCTGCTCACTACCTTGCTGTAACCGTCGCGCGTATGAAAAAGGCCATAGACCAGCCATGGTTGACGCCCCAGTTCTGCCGTCATCCATCCAAGCGTGTTGGCGATGTAGGGGAAGGGAAGCGCCAGCATCAGAACCCACAGGAGCCACGTGTTGGATTCCATTCGCCCGCGCCAATTCTCGAAACTTGCGTAGGCCATAAGCACGATGAAAATCGTACCCAGAGTAATCATTAAATGAAACGAATAGTAGAGAAGCTCGATGTTGTCAGGCCATACATTCGTGGGAAATTCGTCCAACCCGCGTACATAACTTCCAAAGTGACCATATGCCAGAAAGCTGAGTGCGCCGGGCATCTCGATGGGATTATCGAGGCGCCGGGCCGCAACATTGGGTTGCCCGATCATGGCGACACCCGCGTCGCGGCCTCCAACGAATTTACCTTCCATCGCAGCGAGCGTTACCGGTTGATGCCTGCCGACCATCTTGGCCTGCTGGTCGCCGGTTGGAAAGGCAACGAGTAAAGACGCGACGAGCCCGGTGTACGTTCCTGCACGCAGGTAAAGTTGAGCCTGGGTGGGATGGAGTCGCCGCAGCCCATAGTAGGCACCGATCGACGTGACGACAAACGAACCCGTAACGAGAGCAGCTATTTGATTGTGCGAGAACTGGATCAAGGCCCACGGATTCAGCAGGTAGGCACTGAGACTGCCGATACCAAGGAATCCTCGAGAGTCGACCTGGTAACCCACCGGATGCTGCATGAAGGAATTCGTGACCAGAATGAAGTAGCCGGAGAGCCAACTCCCTAGCGCAACCGCCACCGCTGCCAGGAAGTGATACCGCGGACCCAATCTCTTTTCGCCCCAGATAAGCGCGCCAACAAAAGCGCTTTCCAGAAAGAATGCGAACATTCCTTCCATCGCCAAGGTCTGTCCGATCGTGCCACCCGCATACCGGGAAAAGCTCGCCCAGTTCGTTCCGAACTGAAATTCCATGGGAATGCCGGTAACAACACCCACAGCAAAATTGAGCCCAAAAATCTTGGCCCAAAATCTGACCGCTCGATTGTATTTTTCATCACCGGTCTTCAGAGCACGCCATTTCCAATACACCAGAAACCAGCCCAACCCCATAGTGAGCTGAGGAAACAGGTAGTGATAGGTGAGCGTAAAGCCGAACTGAAGCCGGCTCCAAAATGCGGGATCGGACAGATTTGAATTCATCGCGGCACCTCTTATGTCTTCTTTGTGCGCAGGCGGCGCTTACTGATAACACCTTATGCGCTGCATTGCCCAGCTTCTTTATACTTTTATCGGACTTGTTGAAAGCATGTCACGCAGCTTTCGCTCCATCTGCCACGAATCGCGTGTCGGCTCCTTCTTTAAAGATGACGTAAGCGCGCTTCCACGGCTCGTCATTGATCAAGCGCCATTTGTGCCCTGAACCGGTATGGTCCTCAGCTAGAAGCACGTCACCCGGACGTAGGGTAAAGGTCTCGCCCCCCACCGTCGCAAATTCCAGCACGCCGGCCAGAGTAATGACGTATTGAGGAGTTGGGTCATTGTGCCAGTCGAAAGTCGAATGTGCCGCTGTCTCCTTGAACTCGATCGACTTCGCATCGACCAAGTGGCCGCCATTCACACTGCCACGTACGACATGTGAGTTTCCATCAGTCCCCGTGTACAACCGATAAGCGCGAATCATTTTCAGTCTCCTTTGGGTTTTCGATCATGCTGCAGTTTTCTCGGAGGCGGATTGTTTCTCTTTGGGCACGATGTTTTTGATGTTCAATACCGCCGCCGTTTCTGCGCGCACACGCTGGCACAAATCCGGATTGTCGATCAGAGATTGCCCGTAGGAAGGAATCATCCCCTTCAACTTGCCCGCCCAGCCTGCATTCGTCAGTTTGTCCCGGAAGCAGCGCTGGATGACTTCAAGCATGACCCAGACTGCCGTTGAGGCGCCCGGCGAGGCGCCTAGCATCGCAACAACGGATCCGTCTGACGCGGTAACGAGCTCGGTACCGAATTGCAGGATGCCGCCGTGGGTCGGATCCTTCTTGATGATCTGCACTCGTTGTCCTGCTACTTCGGGTCTCCAATCCTCCTGCTTTGCATTCGGATAAAACTCGCGGAGTGCGGCGAAGCGCGCGTCTTCGGACTCGATGACCTGTCCTATCAGGTATTCAGTCAGAGCCACGTTGTCCCTGCCGACAGCGAGCAGCGGCAAGAGGTTTTCAGGGTCGATGGAGCCGAAAAGATCGAGATAGGATCCATGTTTGAGAAACTTCGTCGAGAAGCCTGCGTAGGGTCCGAAAAGCACAGAAACTTTGCCTTCGATGTGCCGTGTGTCGAGATGCGGCACCGACATCGGCGGTGAGCCGACCGAAGCTTTGCCGTAGACCTTGGCATGGTGACGGGAAGCGACCCCCGGGTTATCGCAGCGCAGCCAAATTCCGCTTACCGGAAATCCGGCATAGCCCCGGCCTTCAGGAATCCCCGATTTTTGCAACAGACGCAAGGACCCGCCGCCAGCACCGATAAAAACAAACTTGGCCTGCACGTATCGGTGCTCGCCAGTTTTTTCATCCCGGATTTGCACTCTCCAGCCATCCCGGTGCCAATTTTCGTTGCGCTCGAGATTCTGTACTCGGCTGAAGAAATGAATGGACACTCCATCCTTCCCCTGGAGTGAATCAAGCAGATCCTTGGTGAGTGCGCCATAGTCCACATCTGTGCCCGTCGCCATGCGCGTAGCGGTGACCACGTCATCAGAGTCACGCCCTTCCATCACCAGCGGAATCCATTCTTCGATCTGCTTTTTGTCCTCCGAGTATTCCATCCCGTAATAAAGAGGATGGCTCGAAAGCGCCGCATAACGCTTCCTCAAGAAATTCCGGTTATCCACCCCGCGCACGAAACTCATGTGAGGTACGGAATGAAGGAACGACTGTGGGTCTTTTATCGCTCTCTTCGTTACCAGATAGGCCCACAACTGACGCGAGAGGTCGAACTCGGTGTTGACCTGCAGAGCGTTGGAAATGTCGATGCTGCCGTCAGTTTTCTCCGGCGTGTAATTCAGTTCACAAAGCGCGGCGTGGCCGGTACCGGCGTTATTCCATGCATTTGAGCTCTCCTGCGCCTCGCTGCCCAGGACTTCATGGATTTCGATTTTGAGCTTGGGATCAAGCTCTTTCAGGATGACCGCGAGCGTCGCGCTCATGATGCCGGCACCGATGAGAACGACATCTGGGTTAGATGGATTAGTTGTTACAGTGTTACTAGAGGGCGTCATTGCACAGTCTCCTTCGTGTTTTTCAATTGAGATTCTTCCGTACGAACTGTGGTTACACTGAAATGGCTCAGATTGTGAAGACCCCTGCCAATCCATACAGCTGCGATACCCACAGCGATGCCGATAAGAGTGTCAACTAGCCGCAGGACAGGTTGACGCCAGGCGTGCTGTGGACTAGTGCCAGCTACAACCATTACGACAGCCGTTGTAATTGAGGTGGTGATGATGTCCGCCGGCCGGTTGATCATGATCAGAATTGCGGCCCCGATCGCGATCAGAATGGCCATACCCCAGGAACTGAACGGTAAAAACAGCAGGAAGCCCAGGCAAAGAATGAAGCTCAGCAAAGTGGCTGCGGCTCGTGACAGAGCGGCGCTTACGCTTTCCTCATAGCTTTCACGACAAACAAACACCGTTGCCGCGACGGCCCACATACCTCCGAGTAGTTGATCGTCCCGCGAACTGATTGCACTGGTGAGAACCCGGGTGGTTATTTCGTAGCTCACCAGGACAGCTAAACCCAATCCTGTTCCAGAAACCGCTCCCCAACTAATGCGCTGGAGGCCATTTCTTTCTCCGTGATTTACTGCGACCGCTGTCATGCCACTAAGCTCTCTTGCTTGCACCGACGCCATTGCCGTAGCTATAAGACGCTTCCTTCGTGAACATCCTCAAACAACTTGATGTTGTCTCGATAGTCGACGTGCACCTCGACAAGTACAGGCCCTGGCGTATCGAAGGCCTTGTGCAGCGTTGGCGAAATTTCATCAGGATGCTGGATTCGGAGTCCGGTGGCCCCGAAAGCTTCGGCATACTTCACATGATCCACCGGGCCAAAATCAACTCCTGCAGTGCGGTTGTATTTGATTTGCTCTTGCACGCCTACCATGTCGTAGTGGCCATCGACCCAGACCATGTGTACGAGATCCGAGTTAAGACGGACTGCCGTCTCGAGCTCATTTGCGGAGAACAGGAAGCCGCCATCACCGGAGATCGAGAGCACCTTCTCGTGAGGACGCACGATGGTGGCGGCGATTGCCCAGGGAAGTGCTACGCCCAACGTCTGTTGGCCGTTGCTAATCAGAAACTGGCGCGCGCGAAAGCTGAAGAGATAGCGGGACAAATAGATGCTGAAGCTGCCCATGTCAGAGCAAACGGTCATGTCCGGCGTTAGTATCTTCTGTAGTTCGCTGATCAGACGCAGGGGATGAATCGGGATGCCGGACTTCGCCGCCGCCTCAGACATCAACCGTTTTCGATCCTCAGCGATCAACCGCAGCAACTCAGCAGATTGGGTAGCCAGTTGTCGACGGCGGGGGAGAGGCGTCAGCTCCGCCAGGGTCTCTTCGATATCCCCGATCAGTTCGACCGCAGGAGAATAATCGTTTTCGATATTCGCTGGAGTCGTGTCGATATGGATGATCGGACGGTCATCGTCCTTGTTCCATAGCGACGGCCAATACTCAACCGCGTCATAGCCGATCGTGATGATGACATCGCCCGAATCCAACAGTGCATCGGCCGGTTGATTGGCGATCTGCCCAACGCGGCCACCGAAGTAGGGAAAGTCCTGCCGGCAAACTGCACCTGCGGCTTGGAAGGTGCCTATAAGAGGGAGTGTTGTGGTGCTCAGCAAATTGTGGATCGCGCTGGCGAACTTTGGTTTGCTCGCCATGAGTCCAAGTAAGATCACGGGAGATTTCGCTGAATTGATGAGACGCGCCGCTTCCTGAAGAGATTTCTTGGCCGCCGGGCCCTGCTCGACGAACTGAGATAGCCGGATCGGTTTGCACTCGGCCTGGCCGGTCATAATGTCCATCGGAAGGCTGACGAACGCCGAACCGGGACGATCGGCCTCAGCTGCTCGAAACGCAGCGGAGAGCACCTCTGCTGTACCCGCAGGAGAATCAATCTCGGCGGCATATTTGGTCACCGGGCGGCAGAGGCCCACCGAATCCAACGTCTGGTGAAGAGGCTTGAGGCGGTCGGCCACGGCCACTGCGCCTCCCAAAGCGACAATAGGGTCACCTTCCGAATTCGCGGTGGCAAGCCCGGTGACAAGATTAGAAACTCCCGGGCCCGAGGTGACAATTGCGACTCCCGCCTTCCCGGTCATCCTTCCGACGCCCCCAGCGATGAACGCCGCATTCTGTTCGTGACGGCAGACTACGGTTTTTAAGCTGGACTCTCGAAGTCTGTCGAACACTTTGTCTATCTTGGCCCCGGGAATGCCGAAGACGTGGGTTACGCCGTGGGCCTCCAGAGTCTCTACGACTACGTCGGCCCCGGTCTTTTTCTCCAGAGCCGCTTCGCTTCTGGGATTTGCGATTTGTCGTGCTGTAGCCATTCTTTTGATCCTTCGATGGTCGTCTACTCCGCCTTTGCAAGGTCGGAGGCTGGGTCCTTATCGAAATTGGTCGTCAAGAATAATCCTGATTCCGGCAGCCGAACGTCGTACTGAGATAAAACTTGAATGCATGCGTGAAGTTGCTGAGCAGTGCAGTCCAGGATGTGGCCTCCTCTTGTGCGATCTTTCGAAATGAAGTGAAAGTGATATCCCGGCACGCTGAAGGAACTTGCATACCTCGGAGACCAAATGCAGACGAGGGTGCCCTCGACATTGTGGAAGTGAAACTCCAACTGCGTTTTCGCCGCGTCCAGAAGCCGGGATCCCGGTGGAACCGGATGCACTGCACGCGCATGCACCGTTTCAAAAACACCATCCACACGTATGGCGTAAAAGAGATTTTCCGAAGTTCGATGTGGATCGCATGCCAGTTCAATGTCTTTCAAACATGCGACCTCACCTATTTGAAAGACCGCGTCTTCGCGAAACTGCGTTACCGAGGCAAAAGGGACGCGAAACTCATCCGAGCGCTGGCGCACGCTGCCGGCGGCTTGATAGATCTCGCCGTCGAGAATGACCATTTCGCCATCGAGCCCTTCAAGAGTGCCGAGGCCAAAGTCGCCCTCCTGCAGAAGTGTCCAAGAAGAAAGCGCTCCCGAGTAGACACCTTCGACCAGAGCAGTTGAAGTTGAAACTTGATACATGCGGCGCGGCGAAGAGAGCAGGTATTCACTCAGCGCCGCGCCTACCAGGTTGTCGAGCGAAGTCTTGTGTTCGATGGAAAAATCTCGCGCCACGGATTCAAGGAGCGAAGATATTTTCACGGTTAGGTCGGCCATATGTACTACTCCGTTCAGAGTTTTCGAGTTCGAGGTTTTCGTGACGTAATTGATGGAACCGCCATCTGTCGACTTATTGAGTTTCTGCCACATATGGCTTGACCATCTTGGCCGGATCGACGACCCGGTCGAACTCAGCTTCGGTTACAAATCCCAGCTTCAATGCCGCTTGCTTGAGCGTGAGGTCGTTATCAAGCGCGTAGTGCGCGATTTTCGACGCTTTGTCGTAGCCAATGACGGGCGAGAGCGCAGTCACCAACATCAGGGAACGCTCCACATATTCTTTAATCCTTTTCAGATTCGGCTTCGTGCCTTCGATCAAAAATTTCCGGAAGTTCGTGCATCCATCCGTCAGGATCGTGACGGAGTGCGCGATGTTGAAGATGATCAGCGGCTTATAGACGTTCATCTCCAGATAGCCGCCCGCACCGCCGAAGCCGACCGCAACGTCGTTGGCCATTACCTGCACCGCGATCATGGTGAGCGCCTCGGCCTGAGTCGGGTTCACTTTGCCCGGCATGATCGATGATCCTGGCTCGTTTGCCGGGATCACCAATTCGGCGAAGCCCGCGCGCGGCCCGCAGGACATCAACCGAATGTCATTGGCGATTTTGTAGAGCGAGACTGCGAGCGTGCGAAGTGTGCCCGAGAGCTGTACCAGCGCATCGTGGGCGCCCTGCACCGCGAATTTGTTCGCCGCGCTGACAAAAGGCAGGCTCGTAAGCTTCGCAATCTCGGCAGCGGCCGCCTCTCCGAATCCGGGCGCTGCATTGATGCCGGTTCCTACCGCTGTGCCGCCAAGCGCGAGGCTGTACACACCTTTCAGAGCGTCCTCAATGCGCTCGAGATTGTCACTCAGCATTCCCGAGTAACCCGACCATTCCTCGCCAAGCGTGATCGGCGTGGCATCCTGCATGTGGGTGCGACCGATCTTCACAACATCTTTCCACTCCTCAACCTTTGCTGCGATTGAATCTCGCAGGGCTTTCACCGCAGGAATCAGTCGTGCTTTCACATTTACTGCTGCCGCTATGTTCATCGCAGTGGGGAAAGAATCGTTAGAGGACTGCGACATGTTGACGTGATCGTTGGGATGAACTGGCTTTTTACTCCCGAGCGGTGTGCCCGCGAGTTGGCAACAGCGGTTGGACATCACCTCGTTGACATTCATGTTGAACTGCGTGCCGCTGCCTGTCATCCAGACATGCAGAGGAAACATGTCTTCATATTGGCCTGCGAGGATCTCGTCGCACGTTTGAACAATCAGTCTGTGCCGCTCGTTGTCGAGCCGACCACCAGCATGATTGGCATTCGCGGTGGCTTTCTTCAGAGTGGCATACGCGGCAATCATTTCGCGCGGGATCAGATCCTGTCCTATGCTGAAATGTTCCAGCGACCGTTGCGTTTGCGCGCCCCACAGCTTGGCGTTCGGCACATCGACTTCGCCGAGGCTGTCGGTCTCTTTCCGCATGCCTATTACCGTCACGTTGCTGGCCGCACTCATTGCGCTCACTGTCTCCTCCTCCTTAGAACGGGTCCTTAGCCAACTGGTCGACCTGAGCCACATCGTCATCAGCAACGCCGGCGGGAGCGGCACTCCAGATCGAGCGCTGCTGCGATATCGCGTCATTCATCGTGCTGCTTCCTGCCGACATCTGCGCCTGCGGATCTGCTTTTGTTATCCGTTCTATAAATCCTCGTTGTGCTGTTGTCGCCAGCCGCTGCTATTGCACTCCGAATGCCAAAGTCGAGAGTTGACCTCGGGAGCGCTTGCCACGTTCTGGGTCACATTTTTTTGCATACAGCTCGCGCTCGCATTCTGCGATGCTCCCACCTAAGAACAAGCTCAGCGTTACAAAGTGTTAAGTAATTTCTTTCTGTGTAGCTTCACCAGTCGCGCCTCCCTGGAGGTTTGCGTCGCCACCCACAATAGGGGCGAACGAATTCCGATCTCATCCCGGAATTCGGACGGGTGTCAGCCGCCGGACACTTACATGAATCCTTACAAGGCGATCCCAACTTCGCAGTCGCCCACGCCGCAGGAATAAGCAGTTCAGGCATAAGACGCCGATTGGAACCTGAGGTGCTACGTGCTTGACCTGTCGGGAGGAAATGATCGATGCTCTTTTTTAGAGATTTGGCGTCTCCGCTTCGACGGCAGCATCAACTCGCATGCATCGCGGATGCAGGTCACAAAACGCTCTAGAGCGCGTTTGAAGCTCCTGCTGGCGGACGCCTCCAACTAGAGCCATGAAGAAAAACACAATGAGAGCGTTGCGTTTTGCTGAGTTCGGACCTCCGTCGGTGCTGCGAATCGAAGAAGTCCCGCTTCCCGAGCCTGGCGACGGGGAAGTGCTGGTTCGCGTCAAGGCGGCGGCGATCAATCCCAGCGATATCGGGAATGTCGCCGGACGCTTCAAGAAAACAACTCTGCCGCGAACCCCCGGCCGCGACTTTGCCGGCATTGTTGTAAAGGGGAAGCAGCCCGAAGGTGAGGAGGTCTGGGGCAGTGCCCCGAATCTCGGCATCGTAGTTGATGGTTCTCACGCTGAATATGTCGTTGTCCCAACCGAGACGGTGTCGCCCAAGCCGAAGTCGTTGAGTTTCGCGCAAGCGGCGGCGATCGGGGTTCCCTATATTACGGCGTGGGCGTCTGTAGTGAACGCAGCTCAGATCGAGGCTGGCGAGACCATTCTGATTGTTGGCGCCAGGGGCGCAGTGGGACAAGCAGGCACGCAGATTGCCAATTGGAAGCAAGCGAGGGTCATCGGTGCAGATATCACTTCCGATCCGATTCCCGGTGCCGAGGCGGTCGTCAATACCAAGAGCGAAGACCTGCGTGAGAGAGTCCGGGAACTAACCGCGGGAAAAGGCGTCGATGCTGTTTTCAATACAGTGGGCGGCCCGTTGTTTGAGCCGGCGTTGCAATCGCTCGCATTCGGGGGACGGCAGGTGATTATCGCAAGCCCGGGAGATCCCCACGTCACTTTCAACGTTGTCGACTTCTATCACAACTTCTCGCGGCTGCTTGGAGTCGACAGTTATGGGTTGACGCTGCAACAGATCGCGGAGATCGAGGACGAGCTCGGGCAGGGTTTCGAAACCGGGGCTTTGAAACCGCCGCCGGTTGAAATTGTGCCTTTTGAAAAAGCTGTGGACGCGTACGGCCGGATGGCTGCCGGACAGGCGAAAGCGAAGCAGGTACTCGGTTTCGACTAATGGAACGGACAACAAGGCGGTTGAAGAACGAGCTTTGTGCCGGCTAAAGGAAGTTTGGAAATGAAGGAACTGGTCATCTCATTTGTGGTCGGCCTGCTTGTGGGTGTTGCTTACGGGCTCATCCGGGTGAAGAGTCCGGCTCGCCTATTGTCGCTCTGATTGGCCTGATGGGCATGGTGTTAGGTGAGCAAGCGGGAGTGTGGCTGCTCGCAAGGAAGGTCCAGGCGACAAATGTGTCTTCAGCTCACATTGTCAGTGAACGCAAAGATCAGCAAGGAGAGTCATCTCTCGGTCAATAAGTTGTTTCGCTTACTTCGGAATCGTAAGTGCCAATCCGGCCCTCGCAAGAAAGTTGTTGCCAACATTTCCGTTCGGAGTACTCATAACATATTCCACGGGTATCGTCTGGAGCGAGACCCATCGTGTTATGCGGACCGTGAAACCGCCGCCCACTAGCCACGCAAACGAGTTGTTCACACTTCCCGCGTCAGAAGCCCGGACCTTACCGATGCCGGCAAAGATGAAAGGCGTATACCTCGATTTGTTACCGAACGCGTGCAGCGGGCCAAAAGTGGTTCCGTGGATATTTT